>NZ_JAGHZH010000115.1:0-26087 GCF_017746885.1 Roseofilum sp. SBFL
CCTCTTTGAGTTGCTGCTTGACTACTGCATCGTGTTTTTTTTACGAGATAGTCCTAATTTTTGTAAACACCGCCACATGGCTGTAGCACTCACCCAATTTCCTGTGAGTTCTGCAAATAATTCACACAGTTCGGCTAAAGTAGCATCTTGATGTTGTGCCACCAACTCTTTGACTTGTTGTTGAGATTCAGCATTATTCAGATAACTTAACTGGGGTTTTCCTGGACGTTTCGGCTCTACATGTCCCTCATTTTTTTGTTGTTTTACTAATTTTTGCACTAAGCTTTTGCTTACCGAAAACCTCTTAGCTACTTGTCTAATTGAGTTTTTTTCGATTAAATTAGCTTTGACTATTTTTTCTCGTAAATCTACTGAATATGCTTTCATTTCCTCTTAAGATCCCTCAAATTTCTTCACCTTACATTGTACCTCATGACAGCGCGAAGCGCTGTATCCCTCTTCTGTCACTCTCCGAGAATTAAGATAGAATAAAATAGAGTATCAATAGCTAAAAGCGAGATAGAGCAATGGATGTAGAGTTACAGATCTTAAAACATTTGCCGAGATCGCCAGAAACCACAGTTTCGGTTGTCGATCAATATTGTGACTCCTATCAAGAGATGTTTAGTGACGTGAGAAGTTATGAATATTTTAAATACTTACATTTAGGAATTATTTCTCCTATCCCCAGAAAGACCTTTCCAGAAATAGCTAAAGGTGTTGGCATCAAATCTCCTCAATCCTTACACCATTTTATAGCCAATTCCCCTTGGTCTGTCAAGGAATTAAGAAACCGGAGATTAAGAAAAACCCTAGAAGCCTTAAGGGAAGAAGAAATCATCGTGATTATTGATGAGACTGGAGATCGGAAAAAAGGAAAGAAAACCGATTATGTAGCTCGGCAATACTTAGGAAGTGTAGGAAAAATCGATCAAGGTATAGTGTCAGTTAATGCTTATGGAGTCTATCAAAATATCACCTTTCCACTTCTGTGTAAAGTGTTTAAGCCTGAAGGAACCTTAAAGAAAGGAGACGTTTACCAAAGTAAGATTGAAATCGCCTCAGACCTCATTGATGAATTGAGAGATTATGGCTTTAAGATTAAATTAGTATTAGCGGATAGTCTCTATGGTGAAGGTAGCACATTTGTGAGAAAATTAGAGGAAGAGAACTTATGTTATGTCTTATCAATTAGAAGGAATCATTCAGTCCTAATGCCAAATCATGAAAGGGTTAGAGAGAATAGATGGTATAAATTAAAGAGAGTTTTTAGCGATCAAACCTCAGAAGAGCGATACATCAGAGAGATTATATTTGGTCACCGAAGAAAGCGAACGTATTGGCAAATAACGACAGACACTTCTACCCTGCCCGAAAACTCAACATCTTGGGTGATGACTAACATTCAAGAAACAAGAAATCAGATGAAAAAGACAATTGGGAACCTTTATGGTATGAGAACCTGGGTCGAATATGCATTTAGACAATGTAAGCAAGAATTGGGGTGGACAGATTATAGATTAACTCAATATGCCCAGATTGAAAAATGGTGGGAGATGATCATGAGTGCTTATTTAATGATTAGTTTGAATAGTCAACCATTTTTGTGATTAAATAATTCAGAATCCCAGAAGATAAAAAGTGCTAAAGTTCAAGGAGATTGTTCTGTCCACTCACAGTGGGATCGCTCTGGCAGTTGGAAAAGTATCTTGAAGAATTTTCGTTTACTGATTCAGCCGACCCTTCTATTCTGGTCAATTGTTCCGTGGTTAGATGTTGTTCCGAGTTCTTATTTATGGAGGGGATTTAATAAATTGATAAACACCGTTAATCAATTTCAATCCTTTTATCCTTCCGGATAATTGGCAGATTTCCTATTCATTGAACTCGGAGAGTGACAGAAGAGGGGTATCGCCAGATTCCGGCTTTCATCGCCCAGACAAAGGCCAGGGCTAAAAGAGCCAGCCACTTCGATAGACGCTCGCGCTCGGTAAAATGAGTCGATTCTAGGCAAAATCCCTGCTTCTTGAGTGCTCCAAAGAGGGTTTCAATCCCCCAGCGACGACCATAGTCGGCCAAAGCATTGCGGGGAGAGTGTTCGGTGATGAGAATAAGAAAATCATCATCACTTTTTTGTTTCTTCTGTTTGGGCTCAAGGCGCACTCCTATGACATAAACCGGGCGACCCCAAACCCAGCGTCGTCCCGGTAGAACTCGCTGCTCACCGATGGAGAGAGAGCGAAACAGATGAACACCAGCAATGGCCGGTTGACCCCGACCTCGACTAATCTTGTCGGTTTGACGAATGCGCAGACGGAAGGGAATTGGCTGGTCTATCATCACAAATAAGAGCCAAGGCTTACCAACAAACTCCCGGTCACCGGTTAAATAGGCAATCTTTACTCCGGGAAAGAGGGCTTCCAAGCGCTCCAACAAGTCCATACGCTCTTCACTATTACTGTTGCCTTTGTTTCATCGCGGGTAAATGACTCGTTACAGGAATTGTTAGCTGTAGCAGGCTTTGTCGCCGTCTTGAACCGGAGGTAGAGCCGATTGCCTTGCTTGCTGATAGAGACCCCCTTGGGAGTACTCTTCTGGCAAGCCTTGAGGTAAGCCCTTACTAGCTCATGGGTCAACGTACTTGGATGGGTCAATGGAGTTAGAGTGGAAATACTCATTTACCATCGACCATGCCTGTTTAGTGTAATTGTCAGACATCTGCCTATTTTCTGCCTATTTCCTTTTCAAGGTTCTACAAGGCAGATTTGGCAAAGCTTCTAGCTCATTAGATAGCGTTAGCCATGATATGAACGTTGAGTTCGAGTCTCGCCATCCGCATGAAATGAAGACGAATCTAGGGGTGAACGGACGTTTGCCCCTATGTTATTAGTATACAACTATCGCCGAGAAGCTAAGGCGAAGCGTTCAATTCCAGCTAAGTCTTTGTGGATCTCAATTTGACCATAATTACCATTCTCAACCAGTAATTGTTCTATTTGTTTGGCTTGTCCTGCCATCATTTCCACGATCCATAACCCTCCAGAGCGTAAATAGTCGGGAGCCGTACTAATCAGGGTGCGGATACAGTCTAAGCCGTCCGATCCGCCATCAAGGGCAAGATGGGGTTCATGATCGGCAACTTCGGGTTGTAATTGGTTAATTAAGCCTGTTGGAATATAGGGGGGGTTAGCAACCATGCCCACCAATTGGCCTTTGAGAGGGTGAAGAGGGGTAAACCAGTAGCCCTGGTAAAACTGGATTTGAGAGTTAAAGGGATATTGGGCAGCATTGGCGCGGGCGATCGCCAATGCTTCTGGGCTTCGATCGACCGCATGAACGGTAATCTGAGGTAAAGCTTGGGCTAAACCGATCGCGATCGCCCCACTTCCCGTGCCTAAATCTGCCCAATCCCCGCCCATTTGCCCCACATCAGAAGCCAGGACTAAATCAATGAACAGCTCGGTTTCTGGACGGGGAATTAATACCCCAGGAGCCACGTGTAGCTCCAAATCTCGCCAAGTTAATTCCCCGATCAAATACTGGAGGGGAACCCTAGTCTCAATTCGCTCTTTCCAGAGTTGCTGAATGTCTAACCAGGGACGAGATAAAGGAATATCGGGATGAGACTTAAATGACTCTAGGCGTAAACTGAGGGTATCGAGACGAGAGAGCGATCGCAGCAACCCATCCACCTCAGACGGAGGAATATTCGCCGCGATCGCCTCTTCCTGTGCCTGTTTTCGCCAGGCAGCCAACTCTAATCCCGAAACCATAAATCAGGGTGTACCTTATTAATTTCCCGACTGCCGACGTTCTATTTCCTGTTGCAGAAAACTGCGAGATTCTGGTGTCGGAATCAACTCCACTTTTTGCAAAAACGGATCGTCTTCAGTAATCAACAAATCCATCAACCGTTCTAAAGTAGTCACTTGAACCACAATTTGGGAATTAGCATCGCTATTCTGCTTTTTATACTCTTCCAGAGCTTGTTCTAAATCTCCATGGTCAAAAAAGGCCAAAACCGCTTGGCGATCGCCATTTTGAATCGTCAAATACCCCTGATCTTCCCCTGCTTTAGCCATAAAGAGAGGAACACCCTGAAACGCATTCGCTAACTCTGGATCTCCTTGTTGCTGCAACACAGTTCGAGCTTGATTGACCTGTTCATCTTTAGGCTGAAACTGAAACACTAACGGTTCTTCCGCATCCTTGTATTCTTGATGTAACTTATATACTTCACTCAACGGCATTGCCCGCGCACTCATTCCTTGAGGAATATCAGGATTACTTTCGCGTACCTGAGCTAAAAAACTTTGAGCATCCGTTTGACTAATAAAAACACGAGTTAAAGAAATCCGACCCTCATCCGGTTTTTCTCGATCGCGAGGAACGGAAACCGTCAGTAAAACCCCTTCTTCATTACTAATTGCATAAACCGGAATACCCTGTAATTTTCGTTCTATTTGTGCTTCCGGAATCGCAATAGCGGCTGAGGGCATCAAGCTCAGACCAACGACAGGACTCAATAGTAGAGTCCCCATTAAACTCAAGCGACTTCCCCATTGAACCAATGACTTAATCAATCTTCTTTACCTCAACATTTATCGATTTACATAGCAATTCCTACCTAAATCTTAGGTGGAATCGCAATTCTGTGCCAGTTTTTAGACGCTATTCTCCTGACTTGGGCAATTGCCTTTGAGTTCCAAAACCACTAGAGAGCTGTGTCCGAACTTTCTGGAGTCTCTGCCTACAACTCCAAGGGACCAAACACCATCTGAAGAACCATTGGCTTGCCCCCATCTTCATGGTAGCGGTCTGCCCACGCACGAATGACTTCATCGAGTTCTTCCATGGCTTGTTCATAGCGTTCTGGGGGGATATCCATTTCCTCTAGGATACGCATGACGTGGGGTTTCTGTTCTGAAGGACTTTCTGCCCATTCTTGCATCAGTTGAAAATAGCGGGCTGTATCTTCGACTAAGACATATTTTCTCTCTTCCTGATCGACAGGAGTATAGGTGGAGCGAGTGAGAGCGTAGTAGGGCATTCCCCAAGGGACATCAATGCGGGTAACTGTCCCAGAATAGATCAAACGACGCTTAATATGTTCGGCAAGAGCTTCGCTGAGGGGAAGTTGCCGGTCAGTAGGAAGATTGGAGTCTTGTTGCGATCGCGTATGCAAATATTCAATCAGATCCATAAACTGGAATGAGGGAATCACTTGGGCATCGGGTAGATGGGGGGGAAGTTTAGATTCAATATCTTGTTTTTCTTCCGAAACTAAATTATTTCCCAAAACGCGAGACTTTCCCGGTTGCCAATGATATTTTTCCATCCAGACATAGGGAAATTGGATCAGATAGCGGGGTTCGGTAGACCCCAACATTTTCAGCAGTTTTCCTTCTGTGAGCGCTTGCCGAACTTCTTCAACAATGACTT
Organism: Roseofilum sp. SBFL; assembly: GCF_017746885.1. Taxonomy (NCBI): domain Bacteria; kingdom Bacillati; phylum Cyanobacteriota; class Cyanophyceae; order Desertifilales; family Desertifilaceae; genus Roseofilum; species Roseofilum sp. SBFL. The sequence goes on from NZ_JAGHZH010000115.1 coordinate 5,443, forward strand.
TAACTCGTTTGGGTTCGATGTGGTGCAGATGCCCCGTCATTCGCAAGTTTTGCCCCTGCTCCATGTAAGTCGTATAAATCGCGCATTTAGCAGCAGTAGCGGCAGCGTCTAAGAAAGCCCCATGGCGATGGCCACTATTTCTCATGGCAATAAAGGCTAGATATAACAGGATCTGATCCATTGCACTGGGGCTAAGACGTTTGATCAGATCATTTTCATTAGTCATATCACTTATGAAATCCGGCAAGGTTAACAAGTTGAAGGGCAAACACAGGGCGCTTACCTTAGTTCAGGATAAGCTTAAGTACCTTATATCCTAACCTATGATTGTCAGGAATAGGGAATGGGAATTAGGCAATCGGTTATTGCTTGGTGTCCCTGTGTTGCCGCATACCTTGCCTCAAGGTCGCCATTCGGGTCCAGTGGGTGTGCTATGTAGTTGCCAGAGGCGATCGCCTCCACTATACTCTAAACGTCCTTGATTAAGCGGTTGTTGGATCAATGGGGAATCTAGGACTGGCCAGTTATCTAGAGTTTTGACTTTACCATTAATTCTCCCTAATCCTTTACCCCTTTTGGGGATATAGGCGAGGGATAATTGGATAGAGTCTGAAGACTTTTCACTGGGTTTGGGTAAACTTTGGTACCTTAAACGCATTTTACTGAACTGGGGTTGTGTTTGGCTCAGAGCTTGCGTCAGTTCGCTGAAATTGGAATAATCGCCAGTCGAGACAATTTCCGTAATCCAAGCCGTATTCGGGCCATGAGCAGCTAGCACTTGATAGTCTACCTGTTTACCCTGGTCTGAGACTGAAGAGCGCCATTCGATCTCCTCTCCCCACGGACGAGCGCAGAGCCAAGTGTTTTCGATTTGCCAAATATACCAGTCTTGATATCGTTGGGGTTGGCCATAGCGGGAGGGTAAAACGAGATGGGACAAGGGAGGCACTCCAGCAGCGAGATCTTCGGGAGACAGGCGCAATTGGTAGAGAACGGTTCCTTGATGTTGTAAATATTGATCGCCAGGAGAGCTACCCGTTGCCATAGGCGTATGATAAGTTCCGGCTAAGGAAATGACCGCATTGTTTTCGCCTTGGGGATCTCGAACCACTAACTTATAAGTAGCATACTGGGCATTGATTGTACCCTTGACTTGGTAGGAACGCCCAGGATTAATGAGTGTGCCCAGGCTGTAATCTGGCGTGATATAGAAGGTTTCCCAAAATTGATTATCTTGGTGATAGGAATAGTAAACCGGATGGCTGGCTTGCAGTTCCAAGGGAAGAGTAATATTTTTCTGGGCAATGTCCTTTAAATGTTCGGGAGGGCGATAGGTACTCAAGGCAGCCGGAAGTCCCACTCTCGAAGCACTAGAGCGCATTCTGTGAGAAGTTTCTGGTTCATCTCCCCACCAAACCCAGGCAACGGTGGACAGTCCACTCTCATCCCAGGTTCCTCGGTCAAATCCGCGACTTTCTGCGCCGCCTGCGGTTCCCCAACTTAAGCGAAGAGCCATGTTGGTAGCCAACCAGTCTAGGGCAGCTTTCGCTAAGGCTTTGCGTTCTGGGGTTTGGGCAAAATCGTAGAGATTGAGTAATCCGGCGATCGAATAGCCATAATAGGTAGACGAGTGAAATTCCCCTTGGCCAATGGTGAGAAACTTATTAATTTCCGATCGCAACCACGCCTCATTGGTTGCCTCAGTCGCTGGATAAGCCACCGGCCAACCGCTACCATCCATCAAGGCTAAACCGGACACTCGCTGCATAAACATATGGTTCTCGGTTCCCGACTCATTCCATTGTTCTACCCGCTTGGCTTCCAGTTGGCTGCGATAGTCTGCTGCTAAAGCTAGCGGTAAATTTGCGCCAAACTCAAACCAGATACGAATGTCAAAAATACTGCGGAAGTGATAGAGGTCATTTTTTGCTTCATTGAGCCGTTGGAGGGCTTGCCAGGTCGTTTCGGCATTATATTCTGTAGGAAGCGACAGACGGGCAAGGATGACCGGCAGAAGGTATTTATGGGGGTCACCTATATTCCGCTTTTGCCACCAAATTTCTAGGTCTTCTAAATCTTGGGAGGCAATCTGTTGTCGCAGGGCTAAACTTCTGTCTTCAAACGTGGAAGTTTGAGAGAAAGCAACTGATGATTGGCGCTCAACAGAGGGGGTAGGATGAGTTCCTGTTAATAAGCTAAGGAAGACAAGGATTAGGGTGGAGAGCTTTAGAGAGTTCATCAATCAGAGGTTGAGGGATCGATATTTAAATGGTTTACTAAATCTGTGAGTCAATCCTTCAAGAATAGCTAAAAACTTTATGACGGTAACTGACCTATATCAAGGCATGTCTGATTTCTATAATGCCTTTGTTCAGCGGAATCGAGATTATCAAGCAATTGCCACCGATCTCATTGACCTTTTCGGTGATGGGCAAACTATCTTGGATGTGGGAATTGGAACTGGGTTGCTGGTCGAGCAAATCCTTCATTTGCGACCTAACCTGCGGATAGTTGGAGTAGATACAAGTGCCTCACTACTTCAACAAGCAGAAGAATGTTTAGGGAGTCAAGTTGAGCTTTATTGTGAAGATATCAGTAATTTGTCTGTTGACAAACTCTTCGATATTGCCTATTCCCGTGGTGGAGCCTGGGCATTTGTCAATGATGGCGATCGTGTTCTACTGGCAAGCCACATTTTAGATTGGGCTACCCTTGAGCGAAGTTTTGAACGGGTTGCAGCACACTTATGTGATGGAGGACGTTTAATTATTATTTCATCCAATTCCAATCATACCAAGCAGGAACAACTGGATGATAATATTGTATTCGAGAGAAAGATCGCCCAAAAAAGGGTTGATGATGAGCAATATCTGATCTTAGACTATCACTGCTATCATCAAAAGGAGCTTGTTGGACAACAGCAGGTAAAAATGCGATTAGTGGATTTAGAATCTGTGGAAAAGATGCTGGAAGCGGTGGGACTTATCTCTATATCCAATCATGAAAATCAATACCATGTCTATGAAAAAAGGAGTTGTTAATGAGTAAGTATTTTGAAATGATGACTGAGATCTCTCAGGAGACTGATGCGATCATTAAGCATTATACAGACCATTTGAATGAGGAAGTGAAACAACTCCCAATGAAGCGGTATGGTCATCCACGGTTACGGGATCTACAAATCCGAACGGGTTATGAGATTAATGGAGGGAAAAACTGGAAAGAACTTACTCCTGTTTGTGCTAGTTTTGAGATTCTAAATTGTTCAACTTATGTCATCAACTGGTTTCTTGATGAGAAGCATGGTTATGAAACGAGTGAGAGTAAACGAAACTTGGTCATTGCTGGATTTCAACTCAGAGAAATTGCCCAACAGATTCTAGAGGATTACGGTATGACAGCGCTTATACCACTGTTGAGCAAAATCAACCACCAAATTTATTTGGGTCAGAGGATGGATATTCAGGAACTAAAAGTATCTAGAATAGGAGAATATCCAGAGTATAATGAATTTCTAGATGCATATCAGCAACGATGTAGATTGCTCTCTGGTGTATTCTATGGCAGTTGTTTTTTAGCCGGATCGATCGTTGCAGGAGAACCCGATCATTTACTCTATGAAATGGGAGCGATTTATGGATCTGCAACTCAGGCAGCCAATGATTTTGGTGATTTTGCTCTTCCTGTACAGTGCCTCTCAAAATTGGAAAAACCCTATCAAGATCAATTTTCTGATTTTATTAATGGAAAGTTAACACTAGCGGTCTATTTAATGACTCAAAGGTCCAATGCCCAAGAATGTAATCGACTGGAAGAATTAAGATATAAAGGGATTGAGGAAAATGAGTACCGCGAAATTTTATGTCTACTGGTGAATAAGGGGGTGTATGCTGATTGTTTAGCTTACCTCAAACAGGAACATAAGCGATGCAAAAACATGCTTTACACTAAAGAAAAAACGGTTCATCGAGATATGATCGCTTCAATCCTGGTGAGAATTACGTCGAACAAATTCCTCTCACAGCTCAGGAAAAATCTTGAGTTGTTCCAAGTGGATCATGGGGCGACATTAACCACAAGTGTCTAGAGGTTCAAACGTGATTTTGAGTAGGTACAGTTGAGGATCGTCGGTTAGCTCAAAAACTTTGGCTTGTACGGCTTCTAATGCGGCTTCATTCAAAATGCCATATCCTGTACTTTGAATGAGCTGGGCTTCTTGTATAATTTCCCCTTCAGGATCGACGACAACACCGATGGTGGCTCGTCCTTGCAGTTGGTTGCGACAGGCGAGAACGGGTAGGGGGACTTCAATTTCTTGTTGCTGCCACAGGGAACTGTTTCTATTATTTTTATACCGGGTGGGAAGGTTGTTAATCCAGGATTCTAGGGTAGCAGTGGCTTCTTCTTGACTGGTTCCTTCTGGATCATAGACGATCGCCTCCCGCAAGGCTTGGATTTCTGCTAACAGGGGATCGTCAGGTTCAGGGGTTGCCTCTGGTTCGGGGATTTCGTCTTCTGGAGGAAGTGCAGTAACTGGAGAAGGTTGAGGTTCTGGGGTGTCTTCTGATTCGGGAATTTCGTCTTCTGGAGGAAGTGTAGCCACTGGAGAAGATTGAGGTTCTGGGGTGTCCTCTGATTCGGGTTCTTGTTGGCGGTATTTTTCTTGTCGGCGACGCAAATCGGCGATCGCCGCTTCTGGTATTCTACTGGGTAATACACCCGGTTCTGTCTCTTCAGGCTGTTCTTCTTCTATCGGTTCTAGAGGTTCGGGGGGAAGCGGCGTTTCAATGTCCTCTTCTGGATTATCAGCTAACCGATTAATCTCTAAATCGAGATCGGTTGGAGGCAGTATGGGCAAGGGATTTGCATCATCGTAAACGGGAGGATTGGCAGGAGGCGGTGGGGGTAAGGTGGGTATAACTAAAGGCTCTCGATAAGGAGAATTAGAAGAAATGGGAGGGAGTTGCAAAACGGGGGGCGGAGGTAGCTCCAGAGACGCACGGGGGGGAGGTAAGACAAAGGAAGAGGGATTTCCAGCACTGGAACTATTAACTGAACTATTGCCAGGAGTATTGGCAATGGGTTGTTGCGGTTGCCATGCTTCAGGATTAATGGGAGGTAGAGTCAGTTGGGAAGGGCTGTTGAGATTGGGCAGACGTTCTAATTGTTCGGGAGTCAGTTCGACTAAGTCAACTGTATTCAGGGAAGTGCGCGAGTTGCCACTTCTGGTGGGGATGTTAATCCACAATAGCCCATGAAAGGCAACGGAGGCGATCGTGGCAATCCAAAAGGGTTGGAGAACAGGTTGCCGTTGTTGGGGAAAGAGGGGAGAGTAAGTCATGGGAAGAGAATAGGGAATAGGGAATAGGGAATAGGGGATGGGGAATTCTCGTGTTTCCGTTTCGGCGTTTCCCTCTACTGCCGACTAATTACTCCCCATGATAATCAGCAGGGAGAAGTAGGAGAGGGGGAGTTGGGGAAATTGTTCTAGATTAGTATAGATTTTTTGGTTGGGTTGGGTGGCTCGTTCGACAATATAAGCTTGTTTGAGTAGATTACGCTCTTTGAGAAATTGCCATACTTGTCCATAAACGGAACTGACTTTCATTAAGACAACGACTTCTGAAGAGTTTAAGGCTTGTTCTAGGCGATCGATGTGGTAAAGTGCCGGTAAAATGGTCAACCGTTGATCCCGAATAGTGAGAGGGAGTCCGAGAACGGCTGCGGCTGCCATGGGTGAGGCGATGCCAGGAATCACTTCTATGGAGGCTTGGGGATGTTGTTTGGTTAGGGTTTGGGCGAGATAGTTAAAGGTACTATAAAAACTAATATCGCCTTCGCAAGCAAAGGCGATATCTTGTCCTTGTTGAAGGTAAGACCAAACTTGTTGAGCTGCATCTGTCCAAGCTTGGTACAAAAGGGTTTCATCTTGTAGATAGGGAAAGGTGAGGGAGAGTTGGGTTTGTTGGGGCTTGAGCCAGGGTTGGATGATGGTTTCAGCTACACCGGGTTGGTTGTTTAGTCCGGAGGGAAAGGCAACGACAGGAGCGTTTTGCAGTTGCCGCAACCCTTTGAGGGTAATTAATTCTGGATCGCCTGTACCGATCCCAATGCCGTAAAGAGTTCCGAGTTGCACAAATCTAGAGAAATATAAACAAAGGTTAAGATGCCTGTTGATTATTTAATTGTAACCCAGCGATGGAGTGATGTCCTATTGCTGATTGCTGATTACACGAAGGGACTATACGGATGGCGGAGTAATCACTCAGGGGCAACGATCGAGAAAATCATCCACTTAGTTCACCCGATAAGATGAGGTCAATCAATCTTTTTTCAGCAATACTATACAAAGAAAGTGTTGATTTTATGACTTATGTGTATTCATCCGGCAATGCTCCTGGAAGAAAGACAGTTAACCTATCGTAGGCTCAGTGAGATTTTATATTTGCTTGATGATATTAAGCGAACCACAGATCCAGATCGACATAAGGAACTGACAGAACAAGCGAGTCAGTTATGTATTGAATTAAGATATCATTATTCTCAGTTAGTCCCCGATCCAAATCTTGATGGTGGTATCGCGGCTTGCAGTAGCCATGAGCGATCGCCGCGGACTAATGGCGATCGCGTTAATGTCCTTGAGATGTTCCCTCAAAGTCTGTCTGATTTTCAAGGTATTTAAATCCCAGATCATTAAGCTACCATCAGCACTTCCGGCAATAAGTTGTTGATTGTCTGAGCTAAAGGTAACTGCTCTTACCCAGTCAGGAGAGGGTAAAAAGGTATGCTGGGATGAAGGGTTTTGACTCGGTTGAGATAAATGCCAAAGTTTTACGGTTAGATCGCTACTACCACTAGCTAAGTATTGGGAATCTTGACTAAAGGCGATCGCATTAATATCTCCTTGATGTCCATTCAGTTGGGTGATGGGTTCTCCAGTGTCTACACGCCACAAATAGATTTGATTACCACTACTTCCAGACGCAATGTATTCCCCCTCTGGACTAAAGGCAACAGTATTGATCCCACGGGGATGAAGGATGGACTGATGGCGATCGCGCCAGTGATGGGTAGCATTATCGCTCTCAATAAACCAAATTTGCAATCGGCGATCGTCTCCGCCACTGGCGATCGCCTTTCCCTGGGGATGATACGCTAAAGAGAGAGTTACCGCACTCTGATAATGCTCTAGGGGAGTACAATACACCGTTCCCGTACCAAAGTCCCAAATCTTAATCGCATCATTAATACTGCCACTAGCCAATTGATGTTCTACAGGACTAAACGCCAACGTGAGAACTGGTTGAGAATGAAAGTTTAAAGTTTCTTCTAAACCCCCTGTTTCTAGATTCCAAATTTTGATCGAACAGTCAAAACTACCACTGGCTAACAATTGTCCATCGGGGCTGATCGCCAAGGCAGAAACTGAACCTCGATGCCCCTCTAAGGTTTGCACACAGCGCCAGTTTTTTGCCTCTGAAGGCAGGAAAAATTGCGGGCGTGGGGGAGGAGGTGGTGGCAGTTTTTTTTCAGGTTTGAGAGCATGATAAGCATCCCTAGCACAGCGATATCGGTGTTTAGTTCCAACCTGAATAAACCGATCTAAAATGGCTCCCAGTTTATCACTGATTTGAGTGTCTCCTAAGTATTCGCGCCACACCCAAACCGCTTCTGAGTTATCAAAAAGAAGGAAGGGAGACACATGAGTTAAAAGGTATAAACAAGTGACCCCTAAGCTGTATAGATCGCTGGCATAAATAGCTTTACCTCGAATTTGTTCGGGAGCCACATATTCGGGGGAACCGATGGTAGTTCCAGTGTTGAAGAGGGCAGTTTCCGTCACATATTTGGCGGAGCCAAAATCGACTAAACTATATTCGCCATTTAAGCCTTGAATAATATTAGCGGGTTTAATATCCCGGTGAATGACTTGCCGGTCATGGATATAATTGAGAACAGGTAAAAGTTTTTTTAGTAAGTCCCGGATTTGAGGCTCTGTCCATTTTCCCGTTTGCTCTAAAATGACCTCTAGATTTTCTCCGGGTCGATATTCTTGGACTAAATAATAGCGATCGCCTTCGTAGAAATAATTATAAAATTTGGGGATTTGGGGATGATTTCCCAGTTGATAGAGCCGTTTTGCTTCTTGTTCAAATAAGTCGGTTGCTTTACTGATCTGATCGGGATTTTGGCTAGCAAAGATTAATTGTTTGATGGCACAACGGCGCGTAATTTCTTGGCTCCTATCAAGAGCAAGAAACGTGCATCCAAATCCCCCCTGGCCAATTTTTTTAATCGCTTGATAGTGTTGTTTCAGGATCAGGCTTTGCCCACAAGTTTGACAGTATTTCGCGCCCTGGGGATTTTGGGGGAATCTGCAATGGGGGTTCAAACAGTAGGACATGGGACAATGAACAATTAATAGTTAATGATGATTTTGTAGGGGCGGTTTCACCCAAATTTAGCACACAAAATGATGGATTCCCAAACCCCACTCCTACAGTCGATCGAGTAGACGCGTATAAACACAAAATCGATCTTAGCCTTAAACAAAATACTCGCGCTTCACAAGATATTGAATCACTGGTAAACCACCACCAGCTTGAGCGGTAGAATCAGAAGCAGTCATGGGAATAGCCTGAATTTTATCGATTCGATATTATAGCGCTTCGCGCTAGGGAAGAGGGAATAGGCACGAATGGCAATCGCTTGTGTTGCGAGCGAGTCTAAGACTTGAAGCTGTACTTCATAGAAGAAAGAAGGGCTATATATCGCATAGATGTGGTAACGTGAAGATTCCAGCAAGGAACTCATGGTATGCCAACTCAACGGGCTATCTGGATGAAGAGGCTTTATCCTTTGCCGATTGCCAACCTAAGCTAGACGAGCTGTTAGTATGACTCAAACTTGGAATAGCGAACTTTACGAGAGCAAACATCACTATGTTTCTCAACTGGCAACAGACTTAGTCACCCAACTCTCCCCCAAACCTGGAGAACTTATCCTCGATATCGGTTGTGGAACGGGTCATTTAACCGCTAAAATTGCCGAATCTGGAGCCACGGTTATTGGCTGCGATAATTCTGAGTCTATGATTGCCCAAGCTCAGGCGAATTATCCCCAGATTGAGTTTAAGTTAGAGAATGGGGAAAAGTTATCCGAAACTCACGTTTTTGATGCTATTTTTTCCAATGCCGCGCTCCATTGGATGACGAATGCAGAAGTTGTAGTTCAAGGCATTCAAAATGCCCTGAAACCGGGTGGACGCTTTGTGGCAGAATTTGGCGGAAAAGGGAATGTGCAAGCGATTGTTACTGCTGTTGAAGAAACCCTAGCGGCTAAAGGTTATTCTTCCCCCCCCAAAATTTGGTATTTTCCCAGTATTTCTGAATATGCATCCCTGCTCGAAAATAACGGTTTGGAAGTGAGATTTGCCCAACTGTTCGATCGCCCAACAGTATTAGAAGGCGAGGAAGGTTTACGGAATTGGATCGTAATGTTTGCCTCTCACTTACTCTCCCCCGTTCCCCTCAATGAACGAGAAGAACTCTTAAACAGCATTGAAGCCACTTTGCACCCTCATCTTTATCAACAGAATAGTTGGTTTGCCGACTATCGCCGTCTACGAGTGATATCAATTAAAAATTAAAAATGATTGTAAAACTCTCCGCGTCCCCCTATCTCCCTATCTCCCCATCTCCCCATCTCCCCATCTCCCCATCTCCCCATCCCTACCCATCCCTACCCATCCCCCTATCCCCTCATCCCCCTATCTTGGTAGGATTGAAGACGCTAAATCGGAAACACAGAAGGTAGAAGCATGGCATCCATCCGCGAGTTGCACCAACAGCTTGTGACTAAAGAGCGATCGGCGGTAGAATTGACCCAAGAGGCACTCGATCGCATTGAAACCCTAGAACCGAAGCTTCATAGTTTTTTGGCGGTGATGGGAGAACAAGCTCTAACCCAAGCCAAGGCTGTTGATGAGAAAATAGCAGCCGGAGACGAGATCGGGCCGTTGACGGGTATTCCGATCGCCGTTAAAGATAATATGTGTACCCCTGGAGTGCCCACGACTTGCGCCTCCAAGATTCTCCAGAACTTTGTCCCCCCCTACGAATCTACGGTGACTCAAAAGCTCAAAGACGCAGGAGCGGTTATCGTTGGCAAAACGAACCTGGATGAGTTTGCCATGGGTAGCTCCACGGAAAACTCCGCCTATCAACTCACCGCTAACCCCTGGGATATAACTCGCGTTCCAGGAGGGTCATCCGGAGGTTCTGCGGCGGCTGTAGCTGGCTTAGAATGCCCTGTATCCCTCGGCTCGGACACTGGGGGGTCGATTCGGCTTCCGGCTTCGTTTTGCGGCATTGTCGGCTTAAAACCGACGTACGGGTTAGTGTCCCGATATGGTTTGGTTGCTTATGCCTCATCGTTGGATCAAATTGGGCCCTTTGGGCGTACGGTGGAAGATGCGGCTATTGTCTTAGAGGCGATCGCCGGTTACGATCCCAAAGACTCCACCAGTCTGAATGTTGAAATCCCCAACTATGTGAGTTTACTCAGACCCAACCTAAGATCGAAAGGGCGGCTCAGAATTGGGATCATCACCGAAACTTTTGGCACAGGATTAGATCCAGAAGTCGATGAAGCAGTGAAAAAAGCCATTAGTCATCTACAAGATTTAGGGGCAGAAATTCAAACCATTTCTTGTCCTAACTTCCGCTATGGTTTACCAGCCTATTATATTATCGCCCCCTCTGAAGCGTCGGCGAACCTAGCCCGCTATGATGGCGTAAAATACGGATTTCGTGCCGAAGAGGGGGATAACCTACTCTCTATGTACGAAAAAACCCGTGCCCAAGGATTCGGTCAAGAAGTGAAACGGCGCATTATGATTGGAACCTACGCCCTATCTGCGGGATATTATGATGCCTATTATCTCAAAGCCCAAAAGGTACGCACGTTGATTAAAAAAGACTTTCAAAAAGCATTTGCGGCTGTTGATTTATTGGTTTCTCCCACTGCTCCTACTACGGCATTTAAGGCTGGTGAAAAAACGAAAGATCCCATTAGCATGTATCTCTCGGATTTAATGACCATTCCCGTTAATTTAGCCGGTTTGCCAGGATTGAGCATTCCCTGCGGATTCGATCGACAAGGACTACCGATTGGACTACAATTAATTTCCGATGTATTGCGCGAAGATTTATTATTGCAAGTTGCCCACACCTACGAACAAACCACAAGCTGGCACTTAAAGCAACCCTCTCTGTAGTTAAGACAACTCCGGGGTTGGGTTCTTTTTCTTTAGAATTAAGAGAACGGATAGCCACGGGGTTGCTCTTCGTTTGTTGTTATTCCCCCTAGAAATTATGTTGAGGGTTTTATTTCATCAAGAATTGTGGATTTTTTTGGTCGGTTTGGCGATCGCCTATGGAACGCTGTGTTGGTATTTTTGGGCGACTCAAACCCGGTTAATTTTTTTCCCCGTAGAAGAAATTACTCGCACCCCAGCCGATATCGGTTTAGACTATGAGGACGTTTGGGTGGAGTCCGTAGAACCAGGAGTCAAGTTACATGGATGGTGGATTCCCAATGAAAGAAGCGATCGCCTGCTGCTTTATTTCCATGGTAACTCAGATAACATCGGTGCAAACGCCTATCACTCCGGCCGATTTTACCATCTTGGCTTTTCCGTCTTCCTCTTTGATTATCGCGGATATGGTCAATCCAAGGGCGAATTTCCCACGGAGAGCCAGGTTTATGAAGATACGGATACCATCTGGGAATACTTGGTGAACGAGCGGGGGATAGCACCAGAACAGATTGTGGTGTATGGTCATTCTCTAGGGGGCGCGATCGCGATCGAATTAGCCACAAAACACCCCGAAATTTCCCATCTGATTATTGAAGGATCGTTTACTTCCCTGCGACAGATGGGTGATTATCGCTATCCTTTCCTTAACATTTTACCCATCGATCTTCTATTGAAAAATCAATTTAATTCCCTGACAAAAGTTCCCCAATTAAAAATGCCCACCCTCTTCATTCATGGACAACAAGATCGTGCCGTTCCTTTCTTTATGAGCGAAGAACTTTTTGCTGCGGCTCCTGAACCCAAAGCACTCTGGCTGTTTCCCCCTGGCGATCATAGTACTGTTGCCCCTTTAGCTGGAGAAGAATACTTCAAAACCGTCCGTGAATTTGTAGACCTGCCCGTTTTTCCCATTCCCAGCCATTATCTCAATCCTCCACAATAATACAGCGCAAAGCCCTCTCTATGCTATGGCCTTTTCCTAGATTGGATAAAACGAGCAGCTTTGGCACTATCCCATTCTAATAAATGGGTGCGATCGAGTTGAATCGTTTTGCGCGGACGAACGGGAGAATAGCCTAAAACTTTGCAAATTTCCGCAGCTACTGCTTTGGCTAAAAAAGGAGGGACTGAATTCCCCACTTGCCGAAACCCGTGCCATTTGGTGCGATGAAATCGAAACCAGTCGGGGTAAGAATGGAGTCTGGCTGCCTCGCGAACTGTAATACATCTCGGTTCAAAGGGATGGATAGGGCGGGGAGACGTATATGCGCCGCAATCGCTCGGTGTACCGGCTCTTAATGTATTACAGAGTCCGTTTGGATCTAATCTTAAAAAATGACTAATCGGTTCAATTTTTCCTGGTTTTATTGCCTTAAATCGCTGGATAGATGTAGGGCTGTGATGAGTTTTTAAGCTAGATGTTAACAGAGTTTTGTCATACTTTCGCGTATAGGAATAATCATCTACTAACCTTAACATCCCATGTAAGAGTTTACCATACTGACTATAGTTTCTAAAAGCAGCTTTCACCCAATCCCTGGTTTCTAACTCCGGATAGCGGTAGAGTTTAGGGAGTCCTCCAATGGCATCTTTAACGGTCGGATGAGCATCAAAATAGGGAGCGTTTTTGCTCGTCTGAGTTAAGGTGAATTGGGTTAAGGGTAGGGGAAACTGGGGAGGGGATAAATCTTGACGACATCCGAGTAAAAAGAGTCGTTCTCGGTTTTGAGGCACGCCATAATCGCGAGCATTTAAGACTCTATTCTGGACTTGATAATTATGGTAAGCAAACTTTTCGATAATTTCTTCAATAAAGAAACGATGGGGGCCGATCGCCATACCTTTAACATTTTCCATGACAAAAAATTTAGGTTGCAGATCGGCAACTAGACGGATAAAATGGTAGACTAATCCATTACGAGGATCGTCTAGAGCACGTTTCCCAATTACAGAAAATCCTTGACAAGGAGGCCCGCCAAAAACAACATCAATGGGTTTCTTTCCAATAGCTGATTGTTCCCGAATTTCTGCTGCTGTAATCTGGGAAATGTTTGCACAAAGAATTTTCCAATGGGGAAAATTGTATTCATGAACTCCGCAGTGAATGGGGTCTATTTCTACAGATGCCAAGATATCAAACCCCGCTTGCTCAAAACCTAGGGTCATCCCTCCTGCACCGGCAAATAAATCTACAGCGATCGGTCTAGACACCGTTTTGAAATACTGATGAGATAACGCTACATTATATCATAATTGGGTGTAGTGGAAAGAGGTGAAATAATGCAGCGATCGCTCCCACGAATAGCCCTTTTCAGTCTGAGTCTTTTTCTGACTCTGATTTTAGCAGCCATACCCGGCATAACCGATGATGGTATTCATCCCGAAAAATGTAGTTTTAAAGGTATCCAGCTTTATGGCAAGGTGAAAGTAGTGGAACATTTCCCAGATATTCAAGTACAAGTGGTTGAGTCATTCCCGGATTTAAAGGTAAAATGGGTCAAGCATTTTCCTGATGTTTGTGGAAAATGGAAGCAAGTAGACCATTTTCCCGATTTCAAAATTCAATATGTCAACAGCTTCCCGGATATCAAAATAAAGCTTGTCGATTCTTTTCCGGGGATGGATTCTTGATTATTTGGATTTTCGAGTGATTTTGAGCATTTGATTGCCACCGCGCTGTAATTGATATTCAACGGTTTGAATTTGACAATTATAGCCTTGATAGTCTAAGGTATCTATCACCATAGGAAGATAAGGCGATTGTTGTAAATTTAACGTAAGTAATGGGAAAATTCGGACTTCTGTACAAACTCTTAAGAGTTCTTGGATAGACTGGAGATGAAACGCTTGATTAAAGTGGTCAGAATACAAAAATAGAAAGTGGGAACATAAACCGATTTCATATTCCAGATCGGAATAATTTAAATGGGGCAGTTCACCCACTTGATAGCGACCTTCTACTTTTCCCAGTTCATAATCTTGAGTAAATAATTCGATAACCCTTTCTCGATTTTGCCTTAAGTCTTGGGGCGACTTATGATAGCTCCAAATCCAATCCTGTGGACTGCGATCGATTTGGTCGATAATATCATCAACGACCGCATAAAATCGCTCTTTAATCTCTTGGGCACTAAAACAATAGAGAGGATCGACTGATTGGATGTGATATCCTTGAGCAGTCGCTTCTGCATTGAAACTAGCTGGGCCATCTGCAATGCTGAGAATCGTTTTGTGTAAGTCGGATTCGGTTAAGTTGAACAAGTTAATATATTCATCAAGTGACCGCCCAAAGGGAACTACTTGATCTAATTGCATAGCCATAGATATATAGCGCTGGGTGCTGGTAAAGGGTAATCGGTAAGCCACAAAAACGTCTATCTTCTCTGTTCTATGTTTGGATTAAAAGTATTTAATCTGCAATAGAAAAGCCTCGGCGGGTTGTTTTTTGGGGAGTTTCCTGGACTTGAAACATAATAGTGTCGCGCTCTTCACCTCCTGCCGTTTTGACTTCGAGTTGCCAACTGCCCAGTTTCAGATTCCAAAATAAGGAATGAGATTGGGTTGTGGCTATTTTTTCTCCATTTAACCACCATTCTACAGGCTCTTCTCGCTTACCCGCTAATTTAAATTCTAGGCGATTATCCTGCCCAGCTTGGGGAGCGAGTAAGAAGTGGTCATCCTGTTCAGGAAAAACAATTCTCAGTTGCCCGTCCCATTGGTTTTCTGGCTGTTGGGAGAGCCATTCATTATATTCTGGAGGTAGTTCTATGGACTGGTTTTTAGCGTTTGATTTTTCCAGATCTTCTGGATAAAGGTATTCTAAAACAATGGCAGAAGGACAAATATAATTAGGTTCTGTAGGGGCGGGTTTACCAAGGACTTGATTTATAGGTGGAGATATAGATAAACCCGCCCCTACTTTTGGCGAAGATGTAAATCTATTTTGATCAAGAATTTGTCCGGTAACGGCACAAATGGGGTGGTGAACTAAACCCGATGGAGGGGAAAAATCTGCGGGTTCCGTCGTTTCGTGTAAGTGTTGCATAATTCGATGCCAGAGGGGGGCTGCACCCATGACTCCGGAAATTTGCTGCATGGGGGTTCCGTCAAAGTTGCCCACCCAAGTCGCGACTGTATAATCTGCACTAAACCCGACTGTCCAGGTATCGCGATAATCGGAAGATGTCCCGGTTTTGACGGCCGCAGGAAAGGGCAAGTTTAATACAGAGTCTACCCCAAAAGCTGTGGCACGGGCATGGCGATCGCCTAACATATCCCTCACCAGTTCCCAAGATGTCGGTTCTGACGCGCCCTCTAGCTGTTCTGTTTCTTCTCCAAAATAGGTAACTAAAGGCACGGTTTTACCTTGATGCGCCAATCTCAGATAAGCCCTCGCCAACTCCCATAAACTCACCTCTCCACTGCCCAATGTTAACCCTAATCCATAGTAGTCTGGATCGTGAGTTAGATGGGTGAATCCCAGTTTCCGTAAGTGGTTGAGGAACAGGGGAACCCCCACTTGTTCGAGGACGCGCACGGCGGGCACATTCAGGGAGTTAGCCAGAGCTAAACGCACCCGCACCGGCCCTAAAAAGGTTTCGCTATAATCCACCGGTTGGTATAGTTTTGCTCCAGGTATGGCATACGTGGTGGGCACGTCAGCAAGGATGGTTTGGGGACGGATAACCCGTTGTTCTAGCGCCAGTTGGTAGAGAAAAGGTTTCAGGGTGGAACCCGGTTGGCGTAAGGCTTGTACCCCATCGTTTTGCCCTTGCAGACTATCGTTAAAGTAGTTGGGAGAACCCACATAGGCAAGGACTTCTCCAGTATGATTATCAATGACGAGGGCGGCTGCATGGTGGACTTGTTTGGGGGCGAGAGCGTCAACCACTTGCTCTACTTGGGTGGCGACAAACTGTTGTAGGGTGCTATCTAGGGTGGTGCGGACGGTGCCCCCATCGGTGGTGGGAAGGTGCTTGGCAACCCAGAAGAGGAAATGGGGAGCGGCAAGGATTCCCTGTTGTCGCGATCGCAGATAAACTTGTTCACTATAAGCCCGTTCTGCCTCTAATGCCGTAATCATCTTATCCGCTACCATCCGGTCTAAAACATAACGCTGCCGAGCTTTCAAAGCTTGCCAATTATGGTAGGGGTCAAGGTCAATAGGGTCATTCGGTAGAGATGCAAGTAGAGTCGCTTGAGCTAAGTTTAACTCCGCAGCCGGAAGGCCAAAATAGTTACGAGCAGCCGCTTCCACACCATAGAGGTTACTTCCCATAGGTAATCGGTTAATATACGCAGCCAGGACTGTATCCTTATCCATTCCCGCACTTAAGCGCCAGGATGTCCAAATTTCACCCACTTTATGGGGGAGAGTGCGGGGGGTGGGATGGAGCATCCGTGCCAGTTGCATCGTAATAGTGGAGGCTCCGCTAACAATTTCTCTGGCTTGAAGCGCTTCTAAAATCGCACGAGAAACCGCAATAAAATCCACCGAACCATGTTGATAATAGCGCTTATCTTCCGCCGCAATAATCGCTTGGATAAAGTAGGGGGAAATCTCATCCAGGGGAACCACCATCGTATGGTCTTGGTCGCGGGTGAGCAGGGTTCCCAAGGGCAGTCCATGACGGTCTTCAAAGGTGAGTGCGCCGTCCGTTTGCGCGATATCTTGGGCGCGAATGGGGATAAGATAGGGTACAGAGCGGAGAGTTAAGCAGAGTAAAATTACACCGAGAAAGATGCGGAGGGGGAGTTTATATTTTCCATGCCATAATTTACGGAAGTATTGCATAATTGACCCATAAAGTATTGACGTTCAGAGGGAGCGCATCATCATGATTCATTACAGAGCAGCAGAGCTAACTGATTTAGAGATCATTTTACAACTGGTGCAAGAATTTCATCACAGTGAAAAACTAGGGTTTGATGAAAAACTTGATGCTCAGGCTTTAGAAGAGTTAATCAGCGATTCATCTTTAGGACAACTGTTGCTGATTCAACAAGAGGATGAAATTGTTGGCTATGTTATTGTAGTTTGGGGTTATAGTCTGGAATTCAGAGGCAGAGATGCATTTATCGATGAATTTTATCTGAGACCCCAGTACCGTCAACAGGGCATCGGGACTCAAACTTTATTATTTGTCGAGAAGACCTGTCAAGAGTTAGGAATACAAGCGCTGCATCTAGAAGTTGATTTTGAAAATCCTGATGCACAACGTCTTTATCACCGAGTTGGCTATCAACGCCATAATCGTTTTTTGATGACGAAAATACTATAGCATAATCTTGAAAGCAATCTAGAGGTTAAACTTGAAGAATTATTAAACTAATCCTGTGGATAAAATTTCCTAATTTACTTTTTCTGGCTGAAAAGTTAACTTCATTTCCGGTAAGTCGGAGGTTTGCAGACGGCGCTTAATTTCTGCTTTGGCTGTTTCAAAGGTGGGAAAGTCATCACTCGGCCCAAAGGGAATACCAAAACCAGAACCCACTTCTAGGATTTTGATATTCCCTTTCGCAGGCACTAGCACTTTACGGGGAGAAACATAAAATTTATCGATATATCCGACTCCATTAGCCCAGCGATTTACAGAGGCAAAATCTTGTAGATATTCTTCGACTAATAGCCAAAATTGTCGGTCAACGCTGGCTAAAAGATATAGGATTTCAAATCGCTCTGCACTAGCGTGTCTTGCATGATTATCTATCAATCCGTATGCGGTATTATAAAGGTCGCGTTCCTGCAAAGGTTTATCAGATTTTTTTGAATTATTATCAATTCTTCTTCCTTCACGATCAAATGAGAAATTGTATTCTCCATCTTCTCTCCATTTTTCCCGTTTGTAAGGCTTCTTCAAGTCAGCACTAAAACTTTTGACAAACAAGCCAATTTTATCCGTGCCACGAAGAAAGCGTATTGCACCCTCATTACTATATTTTTGTGGCTCGATATCTCGTTTGTGCAAGAGAGCTTTTACAGTTATAGTACCTGACTTTTTGGAGCGGCTGCCATAGCCTCGCTTACCCGTTTTATAATCTTCACATATGGTGGTGATTTTATTTTTGATTTTATCCTCATCAATCGGTTCATTAAACAAAATCCTAATCAAATCTGCATCATAAGGTCTCATGCGCTTAAACAAACGACCATAAAAATATGTGCCATCGGTTTCTGACTGCATTTGACTTAAGGATTCAGGGGTTACCGCTTTGATCGATCTTCCGGCTAACTTAACATCATGATATTTGCGGATTTCTTTTATCTTTTCTTCAGAGTAACAATAATCATACACATACAGTTCTATGGCATAGCAATTGACATATAAACGATAGACATCGATATAACGAACTGATTCCCAATTGGAAGCATAGGCTTTACGAGAGTTCAATGATGCCTTGATAAATGGGCTTTCTTTTCCACCAAGGCTGAAATTATATTTTTCTTTGAAGGCAGTTCTATCTATAGAAATGTGAATGATATCCAGGGATAACAATTTCTTGTGAAACCACCAATAATTATGATCTGAATCTGCAATATCTTTACGGGGAGGTTCAACACCGAGGATAAAGGCAAAATCAGAAATGGCGACTAAGGTTTCTCGTAAGAGGGTTTCGCTGGGTAATACCTGTTTCGCTTTGACGGGACTCTCGTTTAAGTGGGGATGATATTTTTCAATGCGCTGCTTCTCGACTTCATCAAGTTTATCTTGACTCACCAACTCATAGTAAATGGTGAAGTGTGTTTTCTTCTGTGCTTCGAGTTGAGCGATGCGATGATGGGTTTTGCCTTTCCAGCGTTTACAGATGTTTTTAGCTTTGCCAATGTACCACACCTTGTGAGCTTGATCGAGAACATAATAAATCCCGGAGAACTCTGGAAACAGTTCTTTGGTTTGTAGGGGGATATGGGGGAGTTGGAGAAGATTGCGATCGCCTTTCATTTCGCAAATATGTATCAAGCATAACTCTATTATCCGATTATACCTCAGTTTCGTTGCGTCGGCGATCGCCAGTGATTTCGCCAAATCTTAGCCGCAGCTAAAGGTTGGGGATTCTTAACACATTCTGCTAATAAGTTGAGATCGATCTCCGGCAGTAACTCACTGTTTTCAATCTGTTCATAACCATGATTCGATTCTAATTCAACCGGAAGATTGGAGCGCAAATGATAGACTAAAAACTTGCCATTTTGCCAAAACCAAACTTCAGGGACTTGCAAGCGTCGATACACTTCTAATTTATTAATCCCACCATGGGTAACCACCACTTCAATCGCTAAATCTGGAACATCTTTATCTGTGCCAAAACAGTATCCTTCATCCGCTTCTAGTCCTGCTCGTTTTGCTTCCTGTTTCAGGGTAGTGGAGCCAAAGGGAAAATATTCAATATCGGCTTCTAAAAAGTAAAGTTCTAGTAAATTGCCAATCCGAGTTTTTTCCGTTTCATGGCGGCGAGAGGTGGACATGATTTCTAAAACTCCATCTAAATAAGTGACGCGATAACCGCCATTATCTCCAATGATATTCAGCAAGGTTTCATAGTATTCCCAAGTGGCGCTATTGGTCAAATAGCGGTCTTCAGAATCCTGGTGGGATAAGGGAGGTTCGGGAAATAGGGTATTAAATTTCAATGCCAGCATAATTCAATTGATGTCTCCATAATTTATGTCAGGAATTCATAGAGTCAGACCCTAATCAAGCAACCAATCATCGGGATGGTTAATCATGTTTACTAATTCACTCAGGATTTGATTGTACATTTTATAGAGTTCTCGTCCTTGTTCTACATTCAGATATTGACATTTAACCGAAAATTTTAACCACACTTGGGTTTCAGCCGCTTCTGCCTCACAGTCATTCAATTTAGCGACAAAAGCGGCTTTATATCTTCTTTTCCTCCAAGCTTCTGCCAAGTTAGCACAGACGGAACGAGAAGAACAACGAACTGGGTCAGTTAATGAATATTTTTCTTCAACAGGAAACGTTTTAGAATGGACAAAAATTTGCATTGCCGCATCAAATGCTAACTGATAAATACCCAAATCTTCATGAGTCCTAATCAATGGTTTCTCTCCTTCCATAACTGCCCCATCTACTCCATTAACTCTCTCTATTCTATCCTCCCCATCCTCCCCATCCTCCCCCTCTCCCCCATCCTCCCCCTCTCCCCCATCCTCCCCATCCCTTACAAGTGAATGATTTTAAGATTTAGCCATCAGGAACGGGAAATAGCTGAGGAGAAAAAGAACCAAGGGGCAAACGCGCTCCCTGAATAGCTGTAGCTAAAAGAACTAAAAAGCCACGACGAAAGCAACTCAACCAGC
>NZ_JAGHZH010000116.1:0-17059 GCF_017746885.1 Roseofilum sp. SBFL
GCCATTTTTTCTGCATATCAATTCCCAAGAGTATGCATATGGGCAAAAATGAGATCGCCACACCCTGTATCACTGAGTATACCTTAGCTCTGGAAATTATTAATAATAGAAGAAACCGGAGAGTGACAGAAGAGGGGTATTACGGTTCTTCATCAAACACTGGGGGCCAAATTTCAGCAATTGAAAGTTCCCAACCCGGCAATAATTCTGGAATAGTTAAAGTGTCTTCACTGCTGAGAATAACGGGTTTGCTGTTCGCACGGTAAACCGTCACTATTAGATTTTTGGGGTCAACTAAAATTCCAACTTGACTTCCTAACTCTAAAAACTTCTCCAGTTTTGCCACTAAGGGTTTAATCTTGTCAGATGCTGACCGAACTTCAATGGCTAAATCTGGAACCAGTTCGGCAAAAGCACGGGGAGCTTGACGCATTTTCTGGGCAGGAACAAAAGAAACATCTGGCCCCCGTAAATTGCCATCTGGTAGGCGAAACCCTGCCGAAGAGCCGGTAACATAACCCAAAGATCTGGGAATTACCCAATTTTGTAAGAAAAAGATTAATCGGGCAATAATCACTTCGGAAACATAATCAGATAATCCCATAACAATAATTTTACCATCTACTAATTCGGTTCTATAGTCCAGATGAGCATCGCTTAATTGGGTTTGCAGTTGTTCTAGGTCTTTAACAGTCAGAGACATCGTATTCTTCCTCCTTAATGGTTACTTATTATCGAATAGGTAAGAAGATCGTCATCACTTCTCCTTGCTTCGGTCGTTGACGGATCAAAAGTTTGCCCCCGATCGCCTCAAACAGATTTTTGGTGACGCTCAAATTCAGGCTCAAATTCCCCGTTTCTGGTTGAAACATCAATACTTGACCCAATGCTTTAAAAGGAGACAAACTAGGGCAAGCTTGAGGTGTTTCTGAGATTAATTGTAATTTCAGTTGATTGCCTGCGGGAGTCACTTCGACTTGAACATGGGAACCGGTGGGCAATGTCGAGGTAAAATTCTGAATCACATTGGTTAACACTTGATCCAATAAATGAGGGTCACTGACGACTGTAGGTGTATGTTGAGGTAAAACCACATCTAAGGTTACATTACGACGACCGGCTTGTTTTTGCCATTGAGGAATACCCTCCTGAAACACCTGGGCTAGAGACGTTGTGGTTAACTGGGTAGATTGCGATTTGGTGGGTGTAGTTTCCAGTTCTACAGCCCGGAAAATGAGATTAAAGCGATCGATCTGTTCCGTACATTCGCGATCGATGGTGTGCAGACGCTTCAACACTTCAGGGGGTAGATTAGAGCGTTTGAGCAACAGGCGAGTATAGGTGCGAATTGTCGCCAAGGGAGTTTTGACTCCATGGGCGATCGCCTGAAGTAATTCTAGATCCGGTTGAGAGGCTGTTGTTGTCGGTGATGGGGGCGTTGGCTTTTGCACTCCCTCCGAAGATCGATCGGCAGTCGATACCGCAACCGAAGGTTCAGGGAGATATTGAACCATCAACCGACTAAATGCCGTCACCGTTTGATACCCTGGAGCAACGGGAGGAAACTGGTGATACAGGTTATCCAGATGCTGCACATCCTCCGGAGTCCCAGTCAGGCAAACTCGCGATCGCAAAGCATTCCAAGCCCGTTCAACATCCTGGGGGTCAAAGGAAAACTGAAATCCCAGATCTCCGGTCGTTTGAGGGGCGATCGCCATGACCAAACTCAATGAAGGGGTTAACACCACAGCAAATTGTTCATAATGCAGAGGATCTTGAGGTGCTAATAGGGTTTTGGCAGTGAGCGGACAAGATGACTGATCGGACGAGAGAGGAGCGCCATCGTAGAGCGGGGAAGAGCCAACTGGAGTGAGGGGTAAGCCTCCCGATTGGGAAGGAGCTGGAGGGAGTTTAAACAGCAAAGAATGAGTTTCTTGCAGGGGTAAAAACAGCCAAGAGGTAATCTGGGGATGGGGATGGGTCAGAATGGGAGAGCTACAGAGGATTAAGCCTTGGGAAAGTTCATCTCGATCGAGCAAATCATTTAAAGCGGCGATCGCTCCACACCAAGATCGTTCAGCCTTATTTTGACGATTGGCGATCGGTTCCGATCCCCCTAAAAGTTCACTTAATGTTGGCATCATCCACTCAAACATAACCATTTCCCCCATCTGGCGCGAATTATGACAGATATTACCTGTGAGGGTATCGGTCTTTTTAGCCAATTGACTAGGAGGTGAACCGAATAAATCAGTTGCAATTTCCGGATCGCCAACTCTTGAGTATTAATTATCTACCCTCTTAGTTATCCTCCCCACAAGGGTCATTAAATTTCGTATAAAAACTACCGTATTGTAACCAATACTGTTTTAAATTATGATTAGGGGTGTGCAAGCTAGCCTTGGCTTGATACAAAATTACCTGTCGATGTTGACCAATCCAGACCCGCCGAGCTGGTTCCACAGAAATCAACGTTCCGCCCAAACTCGATACACATTCTTCAAATCGTTCTACCGCTGAATATTCTACACTTTGAAATATAAAAAAACTACCAGAACAGATTAAATAGCGATTTCTGATCCAGTTTCGCATTTTTTGACAAGCCACTGGGGGTATCACAGCTCTCTCCACTCAGAACTTTTCAACTCTCTAGATCAAAACAAGGGGTTAAAACCCCTTGCTTATTTATCCAATAATTGACTACCAGGGCACAGTATTATGGCTGTTCTTAAGCCACTTCTGTAATACTCACAATCTTACCACCGGCCCGATGAATCCGCTGGATTTGGGGAGTCATTTTCGCTCCGGAGACTAAATATCGAGTGGTACTAACATGGCGGGGACAGTCAAACTTAGATCCGGTTACCAGAATCTCAAAGGTCTTCTCAGTTGCATCTTGATAGGCAGCTACACGACCACCAGTAGAGGGCAACTTAATTTTTGTTGCTGAATTGGTAGCCACATCTTGTACCAACCGAGAACCTTTAAATGCGCTATCTACCCCCGCATTACCTTGATATAAAGACAAAGTGCGGTTATAGTCAACTTGCTTTAGTCCGATTTGGCTAATTGAACCTTGATAATAAGGAACAATATTGTCTCCAAACTTCTCTTGGTATTCCACACTATCGATATAGGAATCGATTTCGGCATCATAACCTTGCTCAATACACAGAGTAATATGTTCCGAAAGTTCTGCCTGATCGACTGGCGCACGTCCCAACAGATGCTTGAAATTCAATTCAACAAACCGATAGGGAGCGCAAGTCTCAAAATAGCGACTGCGATAGAAATCAGACTTAGCCACTTCACGGACAAATTCACGCACAGTAATCTCCCCTAGGGTCAACTGAGATTCAGCCGTAACCAGCCGCTCACTTTCCATTACATGGGGATTTCCCAGCACTTGCTTATAAACAGCACGAATTACTATTTGCTGTTCATCCAAGCTACCGGCACTCCAAAGCTCAATGGGGTCATCTAATACTACACTCATTGGTATTATCCTGAATGGGTTTTCAATGCTTTATTTAATTAATCGTCTTTTCTCTTTTTACTGTCCCTGATTTTGAATGCAGGAGGAGTAATACCGAGGTTTAGATCGATAACAACAAACATTGCAACAGTTAAGTTATATTACTCAACTGTCGATTGCTTAGTTTGCTGATGAACTCAGTCTACTACAGGTAGGTCTTAAAGCCAACACCTCATTAATCTCTAACCTGAATTGCCTGAAGTTTAGTGTTCCTTATTTATAAATTTATAAGGAAATTACTCCCCAAGCAGCTAAAGCTACAGCAACTGTGCCTAAGGTTAATAAAGCGCCTCCACTTAGAGCAATGAGCCGGCCAGTTAGACGAACCCAACCCGGATAAGGAGGGCGCTGCCATGACCAACGATAATTCGGTGTAAGAGGTGGAAAATAACCCAAAGATTCTAATTTCTGGCGATAATCTTCTCCATACCGAGGCATTCTGGCACTGGGTAAATTTCCCTGAGAACGTTGGGGCAAAATCCGCCGTCTCTGATAGGGAACCGTATCATAACCAAAATGGGTCAAGTATTCTTCTGTATCGAGTAATTGATCGACAAACCCATTTAATCCTTGCGTCGCGAGAACAATCGACCAGGCTAATTTTTCCCGTTCTCCATATACTTCCCGTCCGAGGACCCGTTGAATACACAATTCTACAAACCGATAATTACTATTGGGTTCATAGTTATTGCGCCGAAAGCTTTCAGATAAGAGCAGCGATCGAATAAAATCACGGACAGTAATTTGTCCAGCTCTCAACTGAGATTCCAGAGCATTTTTGTAATTGTGATAAATCAATTGTTGTTCGTTAAAAATTTGTCGATAGGCAGCCCAAATCAATTCGTCCACCTCTGTGGAGGATGGTAACAATTCAGTCGTATAAATTCGAGGTTTTTCAGGACTAGCAATCTCAAACCCCTCAACTCGCTGATTTTGAGTGGTTGGGGAATATTCAAGCAAGGGAATTGTCATAGAATCTCCTGGAGTATTTGGGGTTACAATAAGTTAAAAAAAGGATTTTCCCTTCAACAGGTAAATTATAAGCCCTAAGCGATCGCCTAAATCCGATTCTCAGGGCCCATCTTAAACCCAATTGTTTTGATCTGAATTCTCAACTTTGAACCTCATCTTGATTCAAAGGTGAGAGTTCTTTCTGTGATTTTTCAGTTCGAGGACTCTAGAGAGTAACGTTAAGCTAGTCTCTAGGAAACTGTGTGAACTACTCGACATTGTACCATTAGGGTGCAACGCCAGCTTCTGACTTCTCAAGCGATTGCCTCCGAAAGAGCCAACTTTCGTCTTGCTCTATACAGGGTCTTATCCCGCCTCCATCAGCAGTAACCTCGGTTGTCAAGGAAAATCCGTAATCCTTCATTACGGATTTTTTTTAGCTAAATGAGCCAACCTCCCATAAGTTAGCAACTTAGCAGATGGAACGTAATTAAAATAGGGAAGAAACGGTAAAGAAATCGGAAAGATTCCTAAAATCTAGCAAATTTTAACATTTCGTAATACTTGATCCCGCGATCGCCAAGAGAATATGCTGAATTTTCTTGTAAGCTGAAATGAATGGGTCAAGGCAACGATAACCACATGAGGATTCTTTTAATTGAAGATGACATAACTTTGGCTGAGACTCTAGCAGAAGCCCTCACCGATCAACTTTATGTCGTTGATATTGCACCCAATGGAGCAGCAGCATGGGAATACTTTGATGCTCTTGATTATGACCTTTTACTCTTAGATGTGATGCTTCCCGATCTTGATGGCATCAGTCTCTGCAAGCAACTGCGTCTTCAAGGTTATCAAATGCCAGTTCTGATGATGACAGCCCGCGATACAGTTAGTGATAAAATTGCGGGTCTCGATGCTGGAGCAGATGATTATATTGTGAAACCTGTCGATCTTGGTGAATTGTTTGCACGGGTTCGTGCCCTTTTACGTCGAGGGAGTGTATCTGCTCCTATTTTAGAGTGGGGAAAATTAAGGTTTGATCCTAGTACTTATGAAGCCAATTATAACGATCGCCCCTTACATCTAACCCCCAAAGAATATTCTCTTTTAGAACTTTTACTGCGGAATGGTCGTCGTGTGTTGAGTCGTCATGTGATGATTGAACATATTTGGTCACTTAAAGATCCTCCAGAAGAAGATACAATTAAAGTCCATATTCGGAGTTTACGTCAAAAATTAAAAGCTGTGGGTGCCCCTGAAGACTTTATTGAAACTGTTCATGGAATTGGATATCGATTAGGTAAAAGTAACTTTTATTAATTCAGTAAATCCCAAAATACCGCTATACTTATTTCCCATAAAAACAAGAGAGAGTAGGGGCGAACAGTTTTCTTCCCTACTCGAGCTTCTGGATTCAATCGTCTAAATATACAGACGTAGATTCCGTCGATCGCAATTCAAAACTAAACCAACTCAGTAATCTTGAGAATTTTTCCACCCCTCTTGTGGATGGTCTGAACTTCCTGAGACATCTGGCTGTAGTTAACTAGAGATTCCTGACGGGTCAACTTGTTGAGTCGAGCAGCAGCTTTTGAGCTAGAAAATACAATCCGAAAGCGCTTTTCTGTATTGCCATAAGAAGCGCCATTCCCTACAGCGGGAAGTTCAATGGGAGTGGCTAAATTAGCGGCCACGGAGCTGATTAACCGAGCGCGGTTATCGCTATCATTGGTAGCGGGACCGCGTAATAAGGAAAACATCCGGTTGAAGGCTTCATTTTTCAGTCCAACAACTGAACGAATGCTACGCGGATAAGGCACAACATTATCGCCAAAATTTTCAACATACTCCTCACTATCGATATAGGAGTCAATCTCAGCGGCATATCCTTGCTCATTATAGATCTGGACATGCTCGGCAATTTCCTCCTGTGATTGGGGAGGGCGACCCAAGAAATGCTTGAAATTTAATTCAATAAAGCGGTACTGGGAGGAGGAGTAAAAGAAAAGGTCTTGATATAGACTAGATTGGGCTACAGTCCTGACAAAATCACGAACGGTAATGTCCCCATTGCGTAATAAGGATTCAGCACTAGAAAGGCGATCTCCCTCCATCAAATGCTGATTTCCCAACACCTGTTTATAAACAGCCCTAATGATCTGCTCTAGCTCTCCCTCGTCAGCATTAGGACGAAGTTCTAGAGGTTCAATTTCAAAGGCATCTAAGCCAAGAGTTGCGGTAGTTAAATTTCCCATTATTTTTTTCCTGAAAACCTCATCTCTAGGACATGGAGTTAATCAAATAGTCAAGATAGCCATTGTATTCAAGCAAAGCTTGAGCAGACAGATCGCGATCGGCACAACCGCGATTGCGCAGGAAGGTCAACCCAGTAACGTAAGTACTCGTATCAATACCAAGAGCTTTGTAAACTTCCCGTGCGCCGGAAATTCCCCACTCATCGATTGGGCCAGTACCACCAACAACAAGACAGTAGTTGATTAAGCGCAGGTAGTGGACAATATCCCGCTTGCATTTTTCTTTCTGAGTTCCAGCATCAATTGCACGACCACTACCACTGGGGAACTTGCTATAAATAGCGTTAACAGCTTCTTGAGCTACGGCATCGTAGTTACTCGCTAACTTCTCTGCCGCTTCCATCCGAGCAGCAGCCCGCTGTAAGCTACCCTGTACGGATTCTAAATCAGAAGCACTGGGAAAACGACCTGCTAAATCAGCAGAAGCAACAGTCGTGGTTAAAACGGATTTCATGATTGAGTTTTTCTCCTATTCTTAAACAGAGGTAAAAGGGTTCATTCGTAAGCTTGAATGGTTCAAAGCGTGGGTGAGGTTAGCTGATGGCAGCAACCACTGCATCAAAGTAGGATGCACACTCAGATGCTAAAGCAGCACAATCGCCTTGGGTAACACTCATCTGGCGGAAGTCCCGTGGACTGTCACCGGGTTTGGTATTGGTGATGTGGGCCACAGCGCAAGCTTTCATGATCTCAACTGCACGAACCGTATTACCGGTGGGAACGCCTAGAGCAGCATAGGTTTCCTTGAGGCCATTGAGGCAGCGATCGCTAAGAACAGAACCGTCTCCAGCTAACAGAGCATAGGTAACATAACGGAGAATAATTTCCGCATCCCGTAGGCAAGCTGCCATTTTCCGGTTAGTGTATACCCCACCACCTGCTTCAGTTAGACCCGGGCTTTCGCAACAGATGCCAGTAACAGAGTCAGTGACAATACAGCTTGCGTTGCTAGCAATGCTGTTAACGGCATCCAGACGCTTGTTACCTTCAGCAACAAAATGTCTCAAGCCCTCTAAATCTGAACCGCCAACAAACCCACCTTTGGCGCTAGCACTACTTACAGTTTTGGAAAAAGAATCAAGCATTGAATTCTCCTTAATTAAAGCTAATTCTGATATTTGACTTTAGTCTCCTGGATAGTAAACCATTCAAGTTGCTCAAAGTCGTTATATGAGAGAGAACTTTATAAAAATTCACACTCCCAAATACGGATAGGTAAAATAACGGTTAAGGTTGTGCCAATATTAATCTGGCTATCAACCCGAATGCTTCCCCCCTGTAATTCCACGCATTTTTGAGTCACGACTAACCCTAATCCTGTACCGGGAATATTGCCGACATTGTGACCGCGTTGGAAGGGTTCAAAGAGGTGTTGTCGATCTTCTGGGGAAATACCAATACCGCGATCGCAGATTTCAAAGATAATGTTCTGCTGCTCAAAGGTTAAGCGTAGTTCTACATCGCTACCAACCGGAGAATATTTAATCGCATTAGACAATAAATTAGAAAGAATCGATCGCAGCAGTTTCTCATCCAAATTCACCCAAGCCGAATCTTCGATACAGATGAATTTGAGGGAATACTGATGACCAGCACTGAACTGAATTTCTTCGAGCAATTGGCGACAGAAGTGAGGCAAATCCAGGGTTTGGGGATTAAATTCCAGTTTGCCCGCTTCCGCACGATTAATGGTGAGAATATCATCAAGCAGGTGTACCATTTGTTTAATGGATTCTTCAATCCGCCGTAAATTCCTAGAGCGCTTGACGGGATCTTCCGGTCGATTCAGATGAGAAGACTGTTCTAATAATTGGGCCGCCGCTAGAGCTGTACTCAGAGGGGTGCGAAACTCATGGGAAGCCATGGAGAAAAAGCGAGTTTTCAGAGTATGGAGTTCTTTTTCCTGTTCTAGGGCAAGTTTGACCTCGTTTAATCTCTTGCGAGCCGTAATATCGCGGGAATTTACAACAATTCGTAGCGCTGGAGAAGTGCCCACTCCATTTTCACTCGCCGATCCATCGCTATGGGTAACAGCTTCTAGGATACGCCAAGACCCATCTTGATGTTGGGCACGAAATTCCATCAGAAGGGACATATCCTGACTTTCCAAACTATTAATCATCTGCTGATAAATTTTGCCGGAGTCATCGCGGTGAACTAGGTCAAAAAAGTTCTGACCCATCAGTTGAGTTGGGGCATACCCCAGGACTTTTTCCACTGAGGGACTAGCATAGTCAATATTTCCTTGGCGATCGAGAATGGTAATAATATCTAAGGCATTCTCAATTAGGGAGCGGAAGCGTTCTTCGGAGCGCCGCAGAGCGTCTTCAGTCTGTTTGCGTTCGGTGATATCTCGCTGGATGGAAATCCAGTGGGTATATTGGTTGTTCTTGTTGGCAACGGGAACGACGCTAAACTCCACCCAAAACTCCGAGCCATCTTTACGATAGTTCATCAATTCTATGGTTAACGGTTGCCACTGACTGAGGGCAGCTCGCACTTGGTCGAGTTTTTGACGGTCGGTTTTTGGTCCTTGAAGAATGCGGGGAGTTTGGCCAATCAGTTCTTCCAAGGTATAACCGGTCATCCGTGTAAATGCTTGATTGACGTAGAGAATACGGGGGCCGGGGAGATCGATGGGGAAGGCTTCCGTGATTAGGACAGCATCATTAGTATTGATGACTACAGACTGAAGTAGACGAACCTGTTCCGCTTGCCGTTTCTGTTCGGTGATATCGGCAACTACGGCAACCATGCCATTAATGCGATCGTTGCTATCGAGGAGGGGAGCCGCAGAAAAGACGATATCAATGGGGGAGCCGTCTTTTTTGAAGCGATGCAGTTCGAGACTGGGAGGGGTAATCCCTTGCAGACAGGCTTGGCGAAAATTGCGGTATTCTTGGACGCTTTCTTCGCAGAGGATGGGGTTGGGTTGATGGTAGACTTCGGGTTCTGTCCAACCAAACATTTTTTCGGCTGCTGGATTCCAAAGTTGTATCTTATCTTGGAGATCAAGGGTAAAGATGGCACGGGGGGAGGCTGCAATCAGGGATTGTAGGGTGTGGTTGGTATGTCGGAGGGCGATTTCGGTGCGTTGACGTTCGGCAATTTCTAGGCGCAGAGCATCGTTAGTGCGGGCGAGTTCTTCGGTGCGTTGCTCGACTCGCTGTTCGAGTTGGGTGTTGAGGTGTTGCAGTTGTTGATAGAGTTCTCCTTGGCGAATGGCGATCGCCACTTGAGTCGCTAGTTGCTTCATCAGTTCGATTTCGTGGGGTTGCCATTGCCTGGGTTGGCGACAGTGATGGGCAATGAGTAAGCCCCACAGATGGGGAGTTTGATCGGGGTTTTCAATATCGGTTGGGGTTTGGATGATGGGAACGACTAATTTGGCTTGGACGGCAAATTGTTGGACAAATTCGACTAAACAGGGTTCAAGTTCGGCCTGTTCGATATTGGCGATCGCCCGAATTTTGCCGTTCAGATAAGCTTGATGATAGTCCTTGGGAAAGACTTCTTCTGGAAAGACGGTGCCTAAAATGCAGGGATAATCGGGTAAAACGGTTTCGGTGATGGCGCACCCGGTTCCATCAGCATAAATTTGATAAATTAAGACGCGATCGCACTCTAAAAATTGCCGCACATCAGCAACTGTAGTCGCCAGGACTTCATCGAGATGCAAAGATTGCCGGATATGTTGGGCGATTTCGTGGATTAACCGCTCCCGCTGTGTTTGTTGTCTCAGGCTCAGTTCTGCCCGACGGCGGCGAGCAATTTGTTGATAGACTTGGTAAGTGGCGATCGCCAGCAGCACCAATCCACTCAGAATACTAATACCCATCAAATCCCATCCTCCCGATCGCCGCGTCTCCGTGTCCCCACTCCCCTACCTCAATAAGACTCCAATAACATCTTTACCTCGGTGGGCAAATCCCATTCTTTCATCGTTTCCCATTCTGTTTGGCGCACGGCTAAATAGGCTTGGGCTAAGGGAGGACTGAGTGCTTTAAGTAAAACTTGATTGTCGCGCAAAGCCGTTATCGCTTCTAGAAGGGTTTCCGGTAACCCTTCAATGTTACGATGTTGGCGCTCATCTTCGGGTAATGTACCCGGATCGCAATCCACCGGTTCGGGAGGTTCGATCTGGTTTCGCACCCCATCTAAACCGGCTGCAATTACCGCTCCTAGAGCTAAATAGGGGTTGGCAGCAGCATCAATGGTTTTAAACTCAAAATGGGTGGAACCGGTGCCTTCTGGATTACTTATAACGCGGATCGCAGCTTCTTTGTTGTCTAATCCCCAACAGGAAAAGGCTCCACTCCAGGAATGGGGTTGGAGGCGACGGTAGGAGTTAGGAATAGGATTAGTGAAGGCCATCAGGGCACGATGGTGATGGAGGATACCACCAATAAACCAGCGAGCGCGATCGGATAATCCCAAAAGTCCGAAGGGGTTGGGGAGTAAATTTTCGCCTTTATGCCATAAACTCAGATGGAGATGAGCGCCACTTCCGGCGCGATCGGGAAAAATTTTGGGTAAAAAAGAAGCAATACAATGATGATAATGGGCGATCGCCTTCACGGTTTCCCGAAACACCACCTGCTGGTCAGCAGCAGCCAAAGCATGGGTATACAACACCGAAATTTCCTGTTGTCCCGGCCCGGACTCTGGATAATACTGCTCCACTAACACCCCTTGCTCATTTAACGCCGTCGCAATATCATCAATAATCCGTTGCTGAAGATCCATACCATAGGTCGAACAATAGGGCGCTTGGTCAGTGGGAATAATTTCCCCATTTGCAGAGCGCTCTAGTAAATAAAATTCATTTTCAAATGAAGCAATAACTTCCAACCCTTCCAGCTTCGCATCGGCAGCCATATCCCGTAAAAACCGCCGAGGACAGAGGGCCCAAGGTTCTCCTTTTTTAACCATATTCCCCATCACCCGTGCATGGCTTGGGGTATAAGGCAGAGCCATCAGTGTAGACCAATCGGGAATCAATTGCACCTCTCCCACGGGCCCCAACCCACTTCCAGAAGCTGGTGTACTGCCAATGACCGGCATTGCTTGTTGAGCCATAGCCAAGCCTACCCCCTGCTCTTGATAATGGGATAACATGCCCCCATGAACTGCCTTGGCTCGGATCATATTGCCGTTATCACACCAGAGAATACGGATAAATTCGACTCCAGCTTTTTTGAGGGATGCTTCAATATCACGATCCATGGGCATTGGGTTTCGGGTTAGGGGCGATCCCAATCATAGGATAGAGTGCTTCGTGCCGTAATGGGTAATCGGTAATGGGTAATGGGAAAACTATTGGCGATCGTTTATCCAGCACATCTTGCGATCGCAAGCTAACTGCCCCCATTAGTTTATCTTAACTTTTACAACTTAAACCTGTTTTATCCGGTTAAGCTATTCCAGATTCGCCAATCTCTATATTGGCGATCGCCACGGTTTTTCCTGACATAAACTCAAGCCTCTCATAAAAATAATATGGGGGTAGACCTCATACCATATTTCCTGCCAATTTTATGAGTCTAGTTTTTTTCTGATATTTATTTTGAGCTATCTGGTTTAAACTTTTCAGTTTCTCGACATTGCTTTGAAAAGATCTCTAATAGATATTCCTTGGGCAAGCTGTTCAGGTAATACAGAGTTATACTTGAAATAGATCTAAGAGTAAGCATAAAACCATAGCGAGCAGGTTGGACCAACGGCGATGACTAGAGAACTACCCGGGTATCAAATTAACCAAAAGATATACGAAGGAGACCGAACCCTCGTCTATCAAGCAACTCGCCATCGCGATCGCCTCAAAGTCGTGATTAAATTCCTGCGTAACCCCTACCCAAGCTTGAGTGAACTCCTACAGTTTCGCAACCAGTACGAGATCGCCAAAAACCTCAACCCCACCCACATCGTCGTACCCTTAAGCCTCGAGAGATATGGCAATGGTTATGCCCTAGTCATGGAAGATGAGGGAGCCATCTCTCTAGACAAAGTCTTAGACCAAAAAGAATACTTAGAACTAGAAACCAGCTTGCAAATTGGCATTCAACTAGCCGATATAGTAGACGAACTCGAGCGCAAAGGAGTAATCCACAAAGACATTAAACCGGCCAATCTGCTCATCGATCAACAAAGCCAAAAGGTGAAACTGATTGACTTCAGCATCGCCTCCCCACTGCCTCGTGAAGCGCAAGACATCAAAAACTTCAATGTCCTAGAAGGAACCCTCGCCTACATTGCTCCCGAACAAACCGGTCGCATGAATAGAGGCATAGACTACCGAAGTGACTTCTATTCTCTGGGGGTCACCTTATACCAACTGCTCACTGGAACCCTACCCTTCATCAGTGACGACCCTATGGAGTTAGTCCATTGTCACATTTCCCAACCCCCCGTACCACCAGAAGCAAGAAATTCAGGCTCTGAAATCCCCTCTGTGGTTTCACATATCGTGATGAAACTGATGGCTAAAAATGCAGAACAGAGATATCAGAGCGCCTTGGGGTTAAAATTCGACCTAGAACAGGCTCTAAAACAATGGCAAGAAACGGGACAAATAGAAGCCTTTGAGTTAGCAAGTCGGGATATTGCCGGCAGATTTCTAATTCCGGAAAAACTCTACGGACGACAAGCAGAAGTCGAGACCTTACTCGGAGTATTTGAGCGAGTCGCCCAATCTTCGACCACAGCAAAGTCCCCAGGGAACTCTTGCTCTTCTGAACTGATGCTAGTGGCGGGGTTCTCAGGAATTGGGAAAACCGCCGTCGTCAACGAAGTTCACAAGCCCATTGTACGAGAGCGGGGCTATTTTATCAAAGGAAAATTCGACCAGTTTCAACGAAATATTCCTTTTTCAGCCCTGGTTAGAGCATTCAGGGATTTGATGGAGCAATTATTAGGAGAATCCGATGCTCAGTTAGCCCAATGGCAGCAGAAAATTCTGGGGGCTTTGGGAGAAAATGGGCAAGTGATAATTGAAGTCATCCCCGAGTTAGAGTTAATTATTGGTCAACAGCAAACGGTTCCTGAACTCTCCGGTGGTGCGGCACAAAATCGATTTAACTTATTGTTTCAGAAATTTGTTGGGGTGTTTGCGACCTCTGAGCATCCTCTGGTCATTTTTATTGATGACCTTCAGTGGGCAGATTCGGCATCTTTGAAGTTGATGCAACTGCTCATGAGTGAGAGCCAGACGGGTTATTTGCTCTTGCTCGGAGCCTATCGGGATAACGAAGTATCCTCCACCCATCCGTTGATGCTCACTCTAGATGAAATGGGCAAGTCAGGAGCGGTCATTAATACGATAACTCTCGCGCCTTTAAGGGAAAATGATCTCCATAGTTTGGTCGCAGATACCCTAAGCTGTAGCCAAGAAGTGGCTCAGCCGTTAACCGCATTAATCTATCAAAAAACGAAGGGAAATCCATTTTTTGCCACCCAGTTTCTCAAGGGATTACATGAAGATGAGTTAATTGCCTTTAACCACGATTTAGGCTATTGGCACTGCGACCTGACACAGGTTCAGCAGTTGGTACTGACTGACGATGTGGTTGAATTTATGGCGGTGAGGCTGCTACAACTTCCGGTTGCCACCCAAGAAATGTTGAAGTTAGCCGCTTGTATCGGCAATCAGTTTGACTTAGAAACTTTGGCCATTGTCAGTGAACTCGACCCGATCAAAGTGGCAGATTCTTTGTGGAAGGCGCTGCAAGAGGGCTTGATTCTGCCCCTAGGCCAGACCTATAAGTTTTTCCAAGGGAGCAAGGGAGAGGAGAAAACGCTGGAATCCGATTTATCTGTGAGCTACAAGTTTTTACACGATCGCGTCCAGCAAGCCGCTTATTCCTTAATTCTAGAAGCCGAGAAACAGAAGACTCACTTAAAAATTGGGCAATTATTGTTATCCAATACCACAGAAGAAGAACGAGAAGAGAAAATTTTTGCTCTGGTTAATCAGTTAAATTATGGTGTGGAGTTAATCGTTGACACCGATGAACGAGAACAGTTAGTCCGGTTGAATTTAGCCGCAGGGATTAGGGCCAAAACCGCGACAGCTTACAGTGGGGCAGTCAATTATTTTGCGATCGGTCGAGAACTCCTGAGGGCGGACTGTTGGCAAACTCAATACGACCTGACGTTAGCCTTGTTCGAGTCAGCAGCAGAAGCAGCTTATTTGAATGGTGAGTTTGAGGCAATGGAAGGATTCATCGAAGAAGTCTTGCGTGAGGGGCGATCGCTCTTGGAACGAGTTAAAGTTTACGAGGTGAAGCTCCAAGCTTATGCCGTCAGAAATCAATTTTTCGAGGCGATCGAAACTGCCTGGACTGTTTTAAAGTTGTTCGGAATTAGTTTTCCTGAATCACCAACCGATGCAGATATTCAACGAGCCTTTGCAGAGACGAAATCCCAATGGGGCGATCGCTCTATTGAAGACTTAAAGGACTTGCCTGCTATGATCGATCCAGAAAAAATGGCAACTTTACGCATTCTGATAAGCATCACTGGGGTAGTCTATATTGCCATGCCTCAATTTTTACCTCTGATTGTCTGCGAACAAATTAAATTATCCATGAACTATGGGAACGCTCGTTGGTCTGCTTTTTCTTATTCTATTTACGGCACAATTCTCTGCGGAGTTCTAGGGGATATTGAAGCGGGTTATCAATTTGGCCAACTCGCTTCACACCTCCTATCTCAATTTAATGCCACAGAAATCACCGCCAAAGTGGTGATTAATACCAATGGAGATATTCGGCATTGGAAAGAACCCATTCAATCGACTATCAAACCGCTGTTCTTTGCATACGAAACCGGCTTAGAAACTGGGGATATAGAATTTGCCGCCTATTGTGCTTGTTATGGAGAAATTTATTCATATTTGGCAGGCACTAATTTAATTGAACTTGCCGAACAAATAGCTATATATAGTCTATCTTTCCAGGAACTTAAACAAGAGACAGTTTTCTATTGGAGCGAAATCAATCGGCAAGCAATTTTAAACTTAATGGAATCTGGAACCAATCCAGGGATTTTGGTGGGGACAGCGTATAACGAAGAAAAATATCTACCGTTGCATCAGGAATCAAACGATCGCTTGGCCTTACATATGATTCATTGCCACAAGTTAATTCTGAATTATTTATTCGATCGCTTGGAATCAGCAATAGAAAATGCTGAGATAGCCGAAAAATATTTAGATGGAGTGACGGCGATGTTTGTGATTCCGACATTTTACTTCTACGATTCCTTGGCTCGATTGCGAGGGTTAAAGGCTCAAGATACGGCCAATCTAGAAGCCCAACTTCAAAAAGTCGATGCCAATCAGAACAAAATGGAAAAATGGGCGAGCTATGCCCCCATGAACCATTTGCATAAATTCAATTTAGTAGAGGCAGAAAAATGCCGAGTTTTAGGGAAAATAGCTGAAGCTATCGTACTCTACGACCAGGCGATTTCTGGAGCAGAAGACAACAACTTCATCCAAGAAGAGAGCCTCGCCAACGAACTCGCGGCACAATTCTATCTGGATTGGGGTAAAGAAAGAGTCGCTGGTGATTACATGACCGATGCCTATTACGGTTATGCTCGCTGGGGCGCGAAGGCGAAGGCTGACCAACTCGAACAGCAATATCCCCAACTCCTCTCTACCATCTTGCAACAACCCTACTTACAGTTTATAAGCAGTCAAACCGTCACTTCGCCCGCAACACGAACCGTGAGTTCAA
This sequence comes from Roseofilum sp. SBFL, assembly GCF_017746885.1. NCBI lineage: Bacteria > Bacillati > Cyanobacteriota > Cyanophyceae > Desertifilales > Desertifilaceae > Roseofilum > Roseofilum sp. SBFL. The sequence goes on from NZ_JAGHZH010000116.1 coordinate 16,545, forward strand.
CGAATAGTACAACTGGCTCAATACTTGACTGGGCAACGGCGATCAAAGCAGCTCAATCCCTATCGAGTGAAATTCACCTAGACAAGCTGGTTTCTATCTTAATGAAATCAGTGATGGAAAATGCGGGAGCCGATCGCGCTATTCTGCTGTTAAACCAACAAGATGCTTGGCGAGTAGTTGCACAGTGTACACTCCAGCAGGGGCAGTTGCATTCAATATCTGCACCAGAGGAGCAAGCCCTGCCCAACCGTGTTATTAATAAGGTCAAACGCAGCCAACAACCGATTATAGTTAATGACTTTTCTCACGATACCGAATTTGCTGCTGAGTCCTATCTGCGGCAAGACCCCCCCCTTAGTTTCCTCTGTGCCCCGATCCTCAATCAAGGCAAACTGATCGGCATTCTCTATGTGGAAAATCATCTAGCGGTGGGAGCGTTTACAGGCGATCGCGTGGAAATTCTTTCTCTGATCTGTTCCCAAGCAGCGATCTCTCTAGAAAATGCCCGTCTCTAC
>NZ_JAGHZH010000117.1:0-17584 GCF_017746885.1 Roseofilum sp. SBFL
AACATAAATTAAAAGATATCCTCGTAATTGCCATTTTAGCAGTGATTGCTGGTGCTGAGGGTTGGGAAGATATCGAGAATTATGGTCTGAGCAAATTAGCTTGGTTGAGTGAGTTCTTGGACTTACCTAATGGGATTCCGTATTTCCTGTGAGTTCTGCAAATAATTCACACAGTTCGGCTAAAGTCGCATCTTGATGTTGTGCCACCAACTCTTTGATACCAAATCCGAATAGTATAGAAAATAAACAGATGCTGTTCTAATCCCAATTTTCTTGCTATCCATCTCTACCTGTACTACCCGGATTTGGTATGACTTGTTGTTGAGATTCAGCATTATTCAGATAACTTAACTGGGGTTTTCCTGGACGTTTCGGCTCTACATGTCCCTCATTTTTTTGTTGTTTTACTAATTTTTGCACTAAGCTTTTGCTTACCGAAAACCTCCTAGCTACTTGTCTAATTGAGTTTTTTTAGATTAAATTAGCTTTGACTATTTTTTCTCATAAATCTACTGAATATGCTTTCATTTCCTCTTAAGATCCCTCAAATTTCTTCACCTTACATTGTACCTCAATACAGCGCTACGCGCTGTATTGATTACGAAAGCGAACTAATTCGTTAAATGTAGGGTTAGGATTGCGGAGTACTTTGATAATGACTGAACTCTTATTACTTTGTTCAAGCCCTTGATAGACTAGGGTACGATGTCCACTGTAAATTATAGAACTTTCTTCATAGTCCGGTAAGTTCAACATTTTATTTTCTCCGAGTTATCATTAGTCAGAAAAAGGATAGGAATAAGACATAAATTGATGCTAGAATTATCGTAATTGATAATCTGGGTTAAGATTAGCATATACAGATCGTCGATTGAACAATAGTCTCAAACCCGTTATCATAAACAATTACTCGTGCTTCTTATATCAGTGAGAGGTGAAAAACCTATCTCATGGGTTGGTCATGACATCTAAGTATACTCGCAGTCAACAAAAAATTATTACACTTCTCAAAGACATCCAGCGATCGCTCTCTGCTCAGGATATCTACGTTGAACTGCGCAGTCGCAGTCAAACGACTGGACTAGCCACTATCTATCGCGCTCTAGAAGGACTCAAACAAAAAGGTGCGATTCAATCTCGCACCTTGACTAATGGGGAAGCCGTGTATACCTCTATTGAACAGGATCGACACCATTTAACCTGTTTAAAATGTGGTCAATCAATTATGCTCCCTGAATGTCCAGTTCATGACTTAGAAATCGCTCTACAACAATCCTACGAGTTCAAAATTTTTTATCATACCCTGGAGTTCTTTGGACTCTGTGAACAATGTCAATTGTTACCTACTTCAGAGCTTTGAAGAGGGCGATCGCAAAGCTTGTAAATCTTGGTCTAACTCAGAAGGTATCGTATTCAATGCTCCTGAGTCTAACGAAGTCGTTGCATCACCGACAATTGAGCGCATTCCTTCTAGGGCAGACGGAATACTCCGAGGGTCCATAAACATCACCTTACTGCTCTCGCTACTGCCTATTTGCATACCCATTTCCATGTAGTTTTGGGCAATTAAAAATTGCAGTGCATCCTTTGCCCTTGGATCGGTTTTCAGCATCTTCGTCACAATTTGCATGGCTTCGGCTGTTCCTTGAGCTTTTAATACCGCTTGTTGCCGTTCCGCTTGCGCCCTTAAAACAGTGGCTTTTTGTTGCGCTTCTGCATCTAAAATCGCTGCTTTTTGCCGCGCTTCTGCATCTAAAACTTGGGCTTCTGCCCGACCTTTTGCACTGTTAACGGCGGAATCTCTTTCCCCTTCCGACGTTAAAATGGCTGCCCGTTTTTTGCGCTCGGCAGACATTTGTAGCTCCATGGAATCTTGGACTGCCTTAGAGGGAACAATATCGCGCAATTCCACCCGAGTGACTTTTACTCCCCAAGGATCGGTAGCAATATCCAACTCTCGTAAGAGAGCTTCATTAACCTCTGAACGAGCCGTAAATGTTTGATCTAACTCTAATTTCCCCATTTCGGCGCGGATCTGAGTTAGCACGAGATTGGTCATTGCCGCGTGCAAATTTTCTACCTTATAATAGGCTTTTTCTAAATCCATGATCCGCCAATAGACGACTGCATCGACGCTAATCGATACATTATCGCGGGTAATACATTGTTGGGCGGGTACATCAAGAACTTTTTCGCGAGTGGTTTCTTTGAAGGAAATAGACTCCATTATAGGGATCAAATAATTTAAACCCGGTTCGAGTTTCTTACCATTGTATTTGCCCCAACTTTCCACAAGCATCTGTTCGCTTTGCTTCACCACTTTGACGCAAGACAAAGCACTACCACCGACAAAAAGAGCGACGAGTAATCCAAATAGTTCACCCATGAGAAAACCTCCATATTATCACATGCAAATGATTTAAGAATTGAGCATTTTTTGGGGAATTACAATTAAAGTATTTCCTTCTCGACGGAGAACGTAAACCATTTCATCAGGAGCGATCGCCCCTTGGGGGTCATCGCACATAGCCCGCCAAGAATTCCCTTCGTATAACACTCGTCCCGGTTGACCGGGTAAAATTTGAGTTAAGGTTTGTGCTTCTTTGGAATCTTGAATACTATAGGCAGTCCGCTTGGGTAAGAGTTTGCGAGATCCCAAGACTAACCCCAAAGAGAACACCATCCAAAGGCCAATTTGTATCCCTAACGTTAATTGAGGAAACAAGAAGGCAACCCCAGCCACCGCCAAAGCTCCAAGTCCCATCATTAATTCGATAAAAGCAGTGGGGGTTACCAGTTCCATCGCGCAGAGGATAAAGCCAGCAATCAGCCAAATAAATACAGGATTGAGAGCCATGCTGATTTTACGAACACAGGGTTGAGTCAGAAAAGAGGATCGATGAATCCCTAAAAATAGCCTAATCTATGCAAAGAGCGATCGCGTCGAATAATTAACCTAATCTTTAGGGTTGGAGGGTTTGTATGAACACATCCAAGTGCTATCTCTGGGCAGTCAAGGGATCGTCAATTCCTGTGGGGGAAATTGTCGCTAACCGATATCAGGTGGTTGGGCCCCAAATTTGGCAGGATACTCAACCTCAAAGCTTGCCCCCGATCCCCGATCGCTCCGATCCAAAAGTATTAGCCTATTTACATCTGGCTTCCTATCTTCTCCATCTACCCCAACTCTACGGCAGTGTGGAAATCCCCGGTCATCCCCTCATCCTACTGCTCGATCGCATCCCTATCACTCCAGACGGAACCCTCTACCCCTCCATTACCGAAGCTTGGCCCCAAACTCCCCCTGTGCGTCAAGTCTATTGGTTATGGCAATTAAGTCAACTCTGGAATCCCTTAAACGCCTTTCGAGCTGGGGCAAGTTTGCTAACAGCAGACAATATCCGAGTGCAAGGCTGGCGAATTCACTTACGAGAATTGATTTTTACTTCGTCACCCCCGAATGTAGCCGCCCTCTCTCGCTGTTGGCAAACCTGGATAGAGGGCTGTAGTTCGGATATTCAGGAACGACTGAGTGCCCTATGTCAGGAGATCGAGGAAGGTAAACGTTGGGACACGATCTCAGCTTCCTTGAATCAGATGTTATTAGAATTAGCGGCAGAATTACCCTTAAAAATTAAGACTTCTGGGGGGACAGATGCAGGCACGGTGCGATCGCATAATGAAGATAGCTGTTATCCAATTGCGGTTTCCCAAAATGGCAATCTTACCCCAGAATTCGATCGGATTCGGGAATTGGCGATCGTTTGTGATGGACTCGATGGTCATGAAGGAGGCGAAGTCGCCAGCGAGTTGGCCGTGCGCAGCGTCAAATTACAAGTACAAGGATTACTCTTAGAATTGGCAGAACAAACGGAAGTGGTCGAGCCAACCATCTGGATTGACCATATGACCTCTGTGATTCGCATTGTTAATAATCTGATTGCGACCCAAAATGATATGAAGGGGCGCTCTGGCCGGGAAAGAATGGCCACTACCCTAGTGATGGCTCTGCAAATTGCCCAAACGGTAAAAACAGACTTTGGTTTAGATTTTCCCAACGCCCACGAACTCTATTTAGCCCATGTCGGCGATAGCCGCGCCTATTGGATTACGCCCGATTATTGTCAATTATTAACCCAGGATGATGATTTTGCCCATTGGCAAGTGACGAAAGGCGAGTGTTGCCACCGTCAAGCCGCCGCTCAGGATAATGCCATGCAACTGATTCAGGCCTTGGGAGTGCAACATGCGGATAACCATGAATTAGTACCCCATGTGCAACGGTTGATTATCGAAGAAGATGGGCTTTTACTCTTATGCTCCGATGGATTAAGCGATCGCCATACTATAGAACAATATTGGCAACAAGAGATTCACCCCATTTTTGCGGGTCAGATTACCTTAGAAAAGGCCGTTAATCGCTGGTTAGAGTTAGGAAGATCGGACCAGAATCCCGATAATGTATCGGTGGTCTTAATGTATTGTCAGGTTTCTCCACAAGAGGAGAGAGAACCGTCCGTTCTCCAGTCAGGAACTGAGCCAAAATCCTTATCGACAGGAACGATTAATGCCGAGTTATCTTTACCCGAATCTCCAGAGTTTGTCTTTCAGCAAGTGATTCCAGAACCTGAAGCAGAACCAGCACTAGCAGCTCCTCAACCGGAAAAACACCCATCCAAGCGAGTTGGGGCAATCGTTTGGGGATTGCTCTTACTATTACTCCTGGGAGCCGGGTTTGGACTCTGGTATTCTGGGTTAATTGAGATTCCTGGGTTGAATGCTCCGCAACCTAGACAGGAGGACTAATTTCGTTTTCCTCTTCTCTAGGTTGCCTATCGAGTCCTTGCGTACACTGAGTTCCACTTTTATGAGAGAATCAAAGATTGTACTCAATTAACAAAAACGTTAACTGAAAAGCAAGTTGAGCTTATATTATTGTGGAGCAAAAGTATATGAGTGTGAAAATTGGCGATCGCGTTCGGGTCAAAACACCTTTAGTTATTTATCATCATCCCCAACATCGAAATGAACCGTTCGATCTCAAGGGTGAAGAAGGAGAGGTGATTAATTTAGCTTCTACATACAATTGGAAAGGAGAAGAAGTGAGCATCAGTGCGAATTTCCCTGTCGTTGTTCAATTTCCAAACATTGGTAAGCGGTTTAAAGCCCATTTGAAAGAAGATGAATTAGAAGTCATTTAATGGGGAATCGGGAATGGGGAATAGGTAAGGGTTTATCTATGCGTCCCCGTATCCCCGTGTCCCTGCTTCCCCCATTCTCCCCACTCCCGACTCAAGTGTTACAGTAATGGGTATCCTGCGATCGCACCCTAGCGTAAATGTAGCAAGTCTATGGCAGATGTAATCTTTAACTCATCTCTGCTCCGAGGTTTGGTGTTGAGTGTCGTGAGTGGCATTCTGATTAAGGAAAGTTTCGTAATCTACCAAAATTCTCAAAATCATCGTTCTCTCGCTCCTCCTATCTCTATAAGCCTGAATTCTGAGGAGGATTATAGCCCTCCTCCTATACCAGAAAATTCCCTGCCTGAACTTACCGAATCATCACCCGTATTGACGTTACCCAGACCCCCAGATCGCTGGTCAATTCAATTCCCTCCTGAGTCCGAACTGATTGCTAATTATGAACAATTGTGGGTTGGCTCGCTCCCCTCAACAATTACAGATCGGCCCCAGATCGATCGTCGTGTAGATTCGTCTCAAGTTGAACATCGCACGATTTCGGCAACCCCTTTAATCTCGGCAAAGAATCCCCATCAACGGGTCGGGGATGGACAAGCAGGGGGGAATAAAGACTATCATAAAGAGTATCTAAGGGCGATCGCTGCTCCGCTCCCTATCGCTCAAGCATCGGAAAGCCCTCCTACGTCTGGTTCCCTCAGTCCCGATACCACTCCAGCAAACCCGGAACCCTTCCAACCTTCAGCTCTTCCCCTCTCCCGTCCGACTCAAACCCCAGTTGCTGCTTCTCCAACCACTACAGTCATGATTCCCTCAGCCTATGGTCAACAGTGGGCAACAGTGGGAGTGGCGTTAGGCGTACAATCCCGTACCCGCTATACGGATGAGGCAGATGCGGGATTAGGTATTGGGATTGGATTAGGCAATCCCCAAACTGGAGTCGGAGTGGATGTAGGGGTGAGTATTGTTGATTTAGTGGGAGATACCGCCCAAGATGGAGCTGTGAGCCTGAAACTCCATCGCCAACTCCCCCAAAATTGGGCGATCGCTGTTGGAGTCCATAATGCTATTCAATGGGGCGATACAGATGGCGGTTCGAGCGTCTATGGAGTGGTTAGCAAACGGTTCGATCTGCGCGAAAATGTCTCTGCTCCCTTTAGTCGTGTGTATGTCTCTGCTGGAGTGGGTGGAGGGCAATTTCGTTCAGAAGACAATATTATGGAACAACACGATGAGATAGCTGTATTTGGGGGGGTTGCCGCCAGGATTGCACCTTCGGCAAATGCGATCGTTGAATGGACCGGTCAAGACCTAACCCTTGGCGCATCCATCACTCCCGTCTCCACACTTCCCCTCGTCATCACCCCCGCTGTGACCGATATTACTGGCAGTGCTGGCGATGGCGGCCGTTTCATCTTAGGAATTGGCTATGTTTTCTCGTTTTAAATCTTAAAAATCATCACTTTTACCTGCATGAAGTCCTAGAAGCTATGAAAATTCATCATTTTTGGGTCTGGTTAATCTGCATTTTTCTTGTCCTTCTCTCCCATTCATCCCTACAAACCGCCTACTCCCAAACCGGCAATCAATCCGATGTCACTGGCCCTAATCTTCAAGAACTTTTATCCTTTCCTCCTTCAGAATCCGATAACTCTTCTGGCAGTAATGATAATACCTCATTCAACGATGTAGAAATCGCTCGAGAAGCTTTTGAAAGCCAGTTTCTTCAATCCGACTTTGAACAAGCCCTTCAACTGTTTGAAGAATTTCAAGCCGTCGAATATGCAAAATATTTCGATCTCAAACTCTATGGCCGAACTGCAACCCTGTGTGAAATTGCACAAGTCCTCGATCGGTTAGCCCAAAGCACCCAACAGCGATCGGCCATCATTTATATTGTTTCCCTACAAAACGAATTGAATATACTCGCCATTTTTCCTAAAAATGATGCTTGTTCCTCTCCCCAGTTATTAAACAAAAAAAATGCAGAATTATCTCCATTTTCCCAAATAAAAACACAAGATATTCCCCGCTCCTCTCTAGAAGAAACCATCAATAAATTCCGCCAAGAAATCACAAATCCTCGAAAAATCAGAACCACCAGCTACGAACCCTATGCCAGTCAACTCTACCAAGGGTTGATTCAACCACTAGAAGTCTCCTTATCCGATCAAAAAATAGATACTTTAATCTTTTGTTTAGACAAAAAACTTCGCTCTCTTCCCATTGCTGCACTCTACCATGACCAACATTTTCTGATCGAAGACTATCAGATTGGTTTAATTCCCAGCTTTAGTCTCATCGATCCAGCCTATCGTTCCGTTCAATCGGCTACGTTATTAGGATTTGGCGTATCAGATGGAGGACGAAATCAGGAATTACCCCCCTTGCCTGCGGTTCCTGTGGAACTTTCTTGGCTGCAAAAAATTTGGCAAAGTCAAACCTTTTTAGACCGACAAGCCACCGTTGCAAATTTACAGGAATATAGCAAAACTCCAGATACTCGGATGATGCATATTGCCACTCATGCCGAATTTAGACCCGGAGATATCAGTAACTCTTTCATTCAATTATGGGATCGCAATGTGGGCTTAGATCAATTGCGTGAATTATCTCAAGATTCTCAATGGAATCAAAATCCTCGAGTCGAACTTTTAACCCTCAGTGCTTGTCGCACAGCCCTAGGAAGTGAAGAGGCAGAATTAGGGTTTTCTGGATTAGCTTTACAAGCGGGAGTTAAAACGTCTCTTGGCAGTTTATGGTATACTTCCGATGAAGGTTCACTGGCATTAATGGCAGAATTTTATCATCAACTTCAGGATTCAACTGTCAAAATTACTGCCTTAAGACAAACACAATTAAATATGATTAATGGTTCGATTAATATCCGTGAGAGTCGTCTTCATCTATCTTCAGATTTAACGATTGATATACAAGATCAATTTTCTAGCTCCCAAACCTTTAACCATCCCTACTATTGGTCAGCGTATACCTTGATCGGCAACTGGAATTAATCGCGATCGCTACTCATGGGTGGAACCATCGGGCATGATTGCACTGGTCATATCCGTATTACGCAAATTCGCTTGATTGAGTTTAGCATCAATCATCATGGCTTGAGCTAGGTTAGCTTCTCCCAAATTTGCCCAATTTAAGTTAGTCCGAAACAAATTCGCCACTCGCATATCTGCTTGTCGCAACGTTGCCCAACTTAAGTTTGCCTGACGAAGATTGGCTTGATATAAAATTGCCAACCTTAAGTTCGCCCCACTAACATTAGCAAAACTCAAATCCGCCTTGGTTAGATTCGCTTCCTCTAAATTCGCCCCACTGAGCATCGCATTGGTGAGATTAACTTCTTCCAAATGAGCTTTAGTCAGTAAGGTATAAGTGAGATTTGTCCCTTCTAAATTGGCCTTAGTTAAAATGGCTTCATCTAACTTGGATCGAGTCAAGGTGGCCTTACTTAAATTAGCATCATAAAGACGAATTTCTGTCAAAATCGATTCACTAAGATTGGCTTGGGTTAAATTGGCTCCTGTTAAATCGGCTTCATGTAGATCAGCCCCTCGCATCCCTGCCCCACTCAAATTTGCTCCCATTAAATTAGCCCCTTGAAGATTGGCACTAATCAAATTAGCCTCTTGTAAATCAATCCCGCTCAAATTTGCGCCTCGTAAGTCTGATTCTCTGAGATTAACCCCCTTGAGTTTGGCTTTACTCAAATTGACTTGTGTTAATTGCGACTCTCGTAGATTGGCTTCGTTAAGAGCAATACCAACTAAAAGCTGGCGACTCAGATCCACTTGGCGAAAATCTCGTTGTCCTTCGGTGTATAATTGCTTGAGTTCGTCTAGATCCATGGGTTAGCGTTAGGCTTAAGTTGTTGGAGAAAGGGAAAAAGTTAAAAGAAGCCTATGGAAAATTTTAGAGTATCATACTGGCTCTAACCAAAGAACCGGTTTAACTCATAAGGTATATTCAAAGGGTCATCTCTTTTGAGACAATAGGAAGGAAGAGTATACAGCAGTTTCTTTGGGTATGCGGTATATCTCAATCTTCCCAAATCTCCCTCTTGAAAAGGGAAGCCTTTTACTGCCCTTCTTTTTTAAGGGGCGTTGGGAGGGATTAAAGCATACCTTAAAAGATTGCCAAATGCTGTAAATCTATTTCGTTGTAAGCAAAGGATATCAGGATGGCTGATAATTTTAGAAGTCAAGTGGTTACTCAAGGTGTGCAAAGAGCGCCTAACCGAGCGATGTTGCGAGCAGTGGGGTTTAGTGATGAGGATTTCACGAAACCGATTGTCGGTATTGCCAATGGCTATAGTACGATTACGCCCTGTAATGTGGGTTTGAATGATTTGGCTGTGCGCGGGGAAAGCGCTCTCAAGGACGCGGGGGCCATGCCCCAATTGTTTGGTACGATTACGGTCAGTGATGGGATTGCGATGGGGACGGAGGGAATGAAGTATTCCTTGGTCTCTCGGGATGTGATTGCTGATGCGATCGAAACAGCCTGTAATGGTCAGAGTATGGATGGGGTTCTGGCGATTGGGGGTTGCGATAAGAATATGCCTGGGGCGATGATTGCGATCGCTCGGATGAATATTCCAGCCGTGTTTGTCTATGGAGGAACGATTAAGCCCGGTCGGTATAAGGACTGCGATCTAACAGTAGTGAGTGCCTTTGAGGCGGTGGGCCAACATAGTGCGGGTAAGATTGATGATACGGAATTAAAGGGTATTGAGGACAATGCTTGCCCAGGCTCGGGATCGTGTGGGGGAATGTTTACGGCGAATACGATGTCCTCGGCCTTTGAAGCCATGGGCATGAGTTTACCCTATTCTTCGACGATGGCGGCTGAAGATGAGGAAAAAGCGGATAGTACGGCGGAGTCGGCTAAGGTGTTGGTGGATGCCATTCGTAAGCGCATCTTACCTCGCCAAATTTTAACCCGGAAGGCGTTTGAGAATGCGATCGCCGTGGTCATGGCTGTGGGAGGATCGACGAATGCGGTCTTGCATTTATTGGCGATCGCCCATGCAGCCGGTGTAGAGTTAACCCTGGATGACTTTGAAACGATCCGCGCCAAAGTCCCCGTTTTCTGCGATTTAAAACCCTCGGGTCGGTACGTTACGGTCAATCTCCATCAAGCGGGTGGTATTCCTCAAGTGATGAAGATTTTACTCGAAAATGGCGTACTCCATGGGGATTGCCTCACTGTCAGCGGTCAAACCATCGCTGAAATTCTTGCCGATGTCCCTTCAACCCCCAGGGAAGACCAAGATGTAATCCGTCCCTGGAATAACCCCATGTATACCACTGGTCATTTAGTTGTTTTGCGGGGCAATTTAGCCACTGAGGGCGGCGTGGCCAAGATTTCTGGCGTAAAAAACCCCAAAATCACGGGGCCAGCACGGGTGTTTGAATCTGAGGAAGACTGTTTAGCCGCCATCCTCGCCGGTAAAATTAAGCCTTCTGATGTGATTGTGGTGCGCTATGAAGGCCCCAAAGGTGGCCCCGGAATGCGGGAAATGTTAGCTCCCACCTCAGCGATTATCGGTGCAGGATTGGGCGATTCTGTGGGTTTAATTACGGATGGTCGCTTTTCTGGTGGAACCTATGGCATGGTCGTCGGTCATGTGGCTCCCGAAGCAGCGGTTGGTGGCGCGATCGCCTTAGTTCAAGAAGGCGATACTATCGTTATTGACGCACCAGAGCGCCGTTTAGAACTCCAGGTTTCGGATGAAGAGTTAGCCCAACGTCGCGCCCAATGGAAACCCAAGGAACCGGCTTATACCAGAGGTGTGTTAGCCAAGTATGCCAAGTTAGTGGCCTCGAGTAGCAGAGGTGCAGTTACCGACGATTTGTAACTCTATCGGTTCTGATTTCACGGTAGGGTGGGTAAATACCCACCCTACGTGCTACAATTGCATTAAGGCAAGCGCTCCAGAGCCATGTACTTTGACTTCCGAATCGCTAGATTTAATTGACCCTGCAAGGTGGGTAACGCGGCTAAAAATAGGGAGATGGGAGAATGGGGCGATCGCCTTAAATAAACTCAATATGCCTATACATAGATTCTAGAGTTTGGAATTGTGAGATTTGTACAAGAGACAAGATCATTTCTCCTATTGAGCGTTTTCCTTGCTGACAATAAACAATTCCAGCATGTTCTACACCTCGACGATGAAGCCGAAGAAAATCGGCATCATGAGTAAAGACGACACGAGACTGTACTAAAGCAAAAGCAACTTGCTCTTCATCAGAAGCGCCCAAAAGCCCAACTTGAGCCGTTACGGTTACATCAAGTCCACGTCGTCTCAATCCCTCAGCGATCGCGCCATCTACGTTTTCATCCAAATGAAACTTAATTGATTCTTCCATATCTTATATCAAGCGGGGATTGGGCATCTTGGAAGGAATCTCGGCTTGCATCTGCTTAACCAACTCTTCATCCTCACGAATATGTTGCTTAATTTCTGAGAAATGGTCATGATAATAAGCCAAGGCAGCGTAAATATCAGACAAAGTAAGCGTTGGATAGCGTGAAGTAATTTCATCTGGAGACATTCCCATATATTCATGCCAAATGACAATATCTTGAACTCGAATCCGACGGCCCAGAATACGAGGTCTACCCCCACATATTCCAGGGGTGATTTCAATATGTTCGGAAATAACAGCAGTCATAGGAGGTTCGATCGTATCTAATTGGCATCTATTTTAACCTTGAAGCCTTGATTATTCCAAAACTAAATTGGTTAACATGGTATTCATTTTATTCACCGATTCAATATACTCATTGTGGGCAACGGATTCGGCCATAATCCCTGCGCCCGCATTGAGATAAATCCATTCTCCATATTGATAGGCTGACCGAATGGGAATGGCTAAATCCGCCTCTTCTTGAGAGTTAATCCAGCCGATCGCTCCTGCATAAATGCCCCGTGGTTCTGTCTCTAAGCGATCGATCCAGGCGATCGCCACCTCCTTATCAATTCCTGAAACTGTCACCCCCGGAAACAATACCTTCAGGGCATCCCAGAGGGATTGATTGGCACACAATTGACCTTGAACTTGGGAGGATAAATGCTGTACCCATCGGTATTGCTTCACCTGCATAAAATCAACCACTTGCACCGTTCCTGGCGTACAGATCTTCTGCATTTCATCCTGGACTAACCAAATCGAAAGGGCATGTTCTTTCACCTCTTTCGCATCCGCAAATAACTCGCGTTTGAGCCGTTCGTCCGCTTCTGGAGTCTCTCCCCTCGGACGAGTTCCTGCGACGGGATTGGTCATTAAGTTTTGTCCTTTTAAGGGATTGTGGGATAATTGCATTAAAATTTCTGGACTAAACCCCACCGTCCTTACGCCAGGAAGTTGCAAACCATAGGAACGAAGCGCCTGATTCTGTTGATTTCCCAGGATATAGGTTCCTAAAATATCTAAATTGCCCTTCAGTTTCACAGAGCGAGAGAGAATTGCCTTATGTAACTCTCCCTGATGAATTGCTCCTTGCAAAGCCTCTACCTGAGTTTGATAATGATCTCGATCTGTAAATACCCATTCAGGTGTTGTCCAATGCTGAGGTCTTAAAGCTCCTGACTCCCGCAATAGACTACAGAGGAGTTCTGGAGAGTCCAAAGTACGCAACAGAATCTGATGGGGCCGAATAATCACTTCTGTCGCAGGCACAAAAAAATACAGCAGGGGTCCCGCGATCGCCTTATGATAAGGATAATAATACCGAACTAAATCAAAACTAATGTAACCGTAGGCTGTCCATTGTTCTAGGGGAATCGACCCGAATGCCTTTTCTACCTGCTTAAACGGATCGTCAACCGGAAAATAGCGATCTCCAATCAGCCCCTGAAGTGTGACTTGCTCGAGATCTACAGAAACGGCGATCGCCCGATTGCCCGCAAAACGGATCTCTTGCTCACTCTGATACACACCGTATTCAGAAAAGAGCCTAGACTCAATTAACGTCTGTAATACACCTAATGGTTCCCTCTGACCAGGGAGTAACACTTCATTGTAAATCCAGGTTCTGCCCATGTTTAGTAAAAGACAGCAAGGGGTAAGAGGGAACAGTGCCGCGATAAGCCTTTTCGATTGTCCCATCTATCGCCAACTCTGGTCAATTCAATTCAACCGGTTCTGGTGGTTAACGCTTAATTGAACCATCAGGCAATGTTGCTCCTCGCAACGTTGCCCCCATCAAATTGGCACTACTCAACTCCGCATTAAACAAATTGGCCCCAGCTAAACTTGCCCCACTCAAATCCGCTCGTCCCAAATAGGCATCAATAAATTCTGCTTTCTTCAAAATCGCATTGCGGAACGTTACCCGACTCAAATCCGCCCGATTCAAACGCGCCATGGTTAAATCCGACTCATCCAGATTGACTCGATTCATCTTTGCATCGGCTAACAGAGCGCCCTGCAAATTCACCCGCATTAAATCCGCATCAATCAAATTCACCCGTTCCATCTTCGCATCGGTTAAATTGGCATAGCGTAAATTGGCCTGACTCAGCATAGCTTCTGTCAAAAAAGCGCCCTGCAAATTCGCTCCTTGCAAATTCGCCCCCGTTAAATCAGCCTCTCGCAACGTTGCTTCACTTAAATTCGCTTCACTAAGATCGACTTTAGACAAATCCGCCCCCGACAAATTGACTCCTCGTAAATCCGCCCGATGCAAGGTCGTTCCCCGTAAAAAAGACATATAGGCGCGGCGCTCTTCCCGTAAATTCGCTCCCCTCAAACAAGCCCCCGTTAAATTAGCGCCACTTAAATCGGCCCCTCGTAAATCGACTTCCACTAAATTAGCATCGACTAAATTTGCCAAGGTCAAATCTGTCATCCGCAGATCTGCCTTATGCAGGGTTGTCCCGTGTAAATCCGCATCATGTAACTTCGCTGAAGTCATACTCGCTTGGGTTAAATTCGCACCTCCCAATTGAGTCCCCATTAAATTGGCCCGATTCAAGTTAGCTCGGTTAAGATAAGCAAACCTTAAATTGGCCCCTTGCAAATCGGCTTGATACAAGTCAATGCCAATCAAATCTGCTCCTCTCAAATTGACTCGATTGAGCTTTGCACCGGCAAATTTTTGTTCTCCAGCTTCATAGCGTTGAATCAGTTCTTGAGCGTTCATATTCCCTCTTCATCACTTTTGATAGATAGTTGTCCAATACAAAACAATCTTGCTACTGGGAATTCGATACACGACGAGTCGATTCGGGTTCTTGACTAATAGAGTTAGAGTCTGAGGAATTTTGGACAATTATACCGGTCAATTCACTAGAATTACGGGAAGCTTTTGCCTGATATACTGCATCTTCCATTCCGGGTTCCCAATCTTGATAAAACCGCCCCATACATTGGATAATCGCTCCGGCTGCTTGATTGCATTCACTCGGTTCATCTTCGGCATTATTAGCTGTAGTGCAAAGACACTCTTCTAATTTGGCTAAGGTTTCACACCGTTCATATATGCCGTAAAGCAGGCCATCTAGGTTTTCGGCTTTCAGATTCACCCAATCCTGTTCTTCTAAACGGGATTTTTGACGTAAGGCTGAAAATAAGACAATTTTAGCCCTAAGAGGATTGGTGTATCGCATCAGTTCTAACCGCAGATTGAAAGGGTCATAACCGGTGCGAATTTGAGTGTTGACAGGGGGGGCAACCACAGAGACAGAACTGGGCAGGGGTTGATTAGAGGCGAGGGTAATATGGGTTGGGGGTGCAGCATACACTTGGGTGGCTTCCTCAGTATCGGGATAGACTTTTCCTAAAATAAGGAGGATGCTGTGGGCGATCGCCTGATATTCTTGTCGTTTGTTGAGGGTATTGGCAATCCGCTCGAGCGCTTCTCTGAGATCTTCTAAGGTGGTATATTTCTTAATGACTGATTCGAGTAGATCGGGTAAAGCTATGGCTCGTAAGCGTTTGGCATCGTTTTCCCAGATATCTTGCCAGGCACACACTAACATTTTCTTCATCCGAAGCGCTTCGGGATGACGTTCAATTTCGTTGGTGATTTGTGGTAGAGCGGAGGGTATGGAAAGCATGATTAGCAGAGGTCGTGTTCTTTGGGCTTGGGAAAGTGATTGCGGGTAGAGCAAATCCCGTGATTCCCCAGAAGGGGGTTGGCTTTTATTTTAATACCATAGGGCTATAAAATAGAGGGCAAATTAAGCGGATGAGAGATGGGGCGCTTATATGGTATTTCCGATTATTTATGCTGAGGAATTTTTGCTCCATGATACGGGACGGCATCCGGAGAGAGCGGAGCGTCTTCAGGCGATCGCCAATCTTCTCCAATCTAGTCTATGGGCTGCATCTCTCGATTGGCAAGCACCGACTCCGGTAGAAGTGCGTCCAGTTTTACCCTGGATAGAGCAAGTGCATACGGCTGAACATATCCAACGAGTACGAGAAATTGCCGAAGGAGGCGGTGGGTTACTCGATGGCGATACCCCGGTTTCTGCCCAGAGCTATGACATAGCGCTCTTGGCAGTCAATGGCTGGATCGATGGTGTAGAGAAGGTTTTGGCAACAGGCACTCCAGCGTTTGTATTGGCGCGTCCTCCAGGACATCATGCGGAAGCACAGCGGGGAATGGGGTTTTGTTTGTTCTCTAATGCGGCGATCGCCGCTCACTATGCTTTAGCTCAACCGGGAGTGGAGCGAGTCGCTATTTTAGACTGGGATGTCCATCATGGCAATGGTACTCAGGCGATCGTCCAAAGCCATCCCCAAATTGCCTATTGTTCTCTCCATCAGTTTCCCTTTTATCCTGGAACCGGTAGAGCAACAGAGCGCGGAGAGTATAACAATGTTTTAAATATTCCTTTACCCTCTGGATCGGGAATGGCAGAGTATTTGCCAGCCTTTGAAAGCCAAGCAATCCCATTTTTACAGCAGTTTAACCCAGATTTGTTAATTGTCAGTGCTGGTTATGATGCCACAAGAGATGATCCATTAGCAGGGATGAATTTAGTTCCGGATGATTATGGTACATTTACCGCAGCTTGTTTACAACTTACCTCGAAAATCCTGTTTGGCTTGGAAGGAGGTTATCACTTATCGAATTTGTCCGAGTCAGTAATGGCAACGATCGCTGCTTGCCTTAACGTTTGATCTCACAACCCTTGTACTACCGATACTAGAAGATGTAAGATGGCGGATTGACCTCCACTATAGAGCAAGAGGCAGATATTAGATTGTATCTTGTAGCAACTCAAGAATGGTTGTAATTGGTGTGATGTGCCTCAAGGGGTGATGGTCATGTGATTGGTTTAACGAATTGCCCGTCCTATGATTCACCCGAATTACCCTAACTTGATTGAATTGTTGGGAATCAAAGATGCCAATGTCCCGATGCCTGAATGTAATCCTAAAGCTAGTAGCAAGCCCGACGCTATTAAAGATGTATACCATAACAGGATGAGACCCAAACTAAAAAGTTACGCTGGGTCTTTGACTTCAGTAATGTTAACCTCAGCGACAGAAATGACACTATCAGGGTTTTTCGTTACCTGTGCCTTGCGAATGGCGTTGCGGCTAATCTCTACTATGCCCAACACGCCGCAAAGGTTGGAGGGCTGGACATCCTTGTTCTTCTGGTAGAGGTCGATAATCTATTTCTCGACCTCTGTGGGCGACCGCTTGTCCCAAGCATTTGTCTCAAAGTTTTTTACTTTGTACTCCTTCTTGTTAAAGGCTAGGGCGTAAAGGTCATGGTCTTCATACCTACTGGCTAGCTCCGTGGGGCGAGAGTTAGTGATTAAAACTAGGTACGTTTCATCCTCAATCCAGGTTACAAATTCAGCTTTATCAGGATTGAAAATGAGAGAACAAGAGTCTTTAGTATTTGAACGAAACAATCGAACGGGGAACTGGCGGCGAATTTGCCAGCCCTTTTCAGCAGGGAACTCTTGCTTAAGCAGGAGGTAGATTTGGGCTTCAAACCGGCTGTGAAAGTGAATCCAGCCGTCAAACAGCAAAGGAGAATCAGCCGCAATAATCTCCCCGGCTTCGGTCACGTAACAGGCTGTGCTTTTATATCTCATGCAGTCCTCCCCTCTTAATAAAGATAAGCATCAAGAAACGCCGAGAGTGACTC
The DNA here is from genome assembly GCF_017746885.1 of Roseofilum sp. SBFL. Classification (NCBI taxonomy): domain Bacteria; kingdom Bacillati; phylum Cyanobacteriota; class Cyanophyceae; order Desertifilales; family Desertifilaceae; genus Roseofilum; species Roseofilum sp. SBFL. The sequence goes on from NZ_JAGHZH010000117.1 coordinate 17,340, forward strand.
TTTATGCTTGGCATGGGATGCCTCTAGGAGTCCGTTCTTAGAGAGAAACCGTCTGTAGTGGTGATAGTCGTGATACAAAAAACACAGCCCAAGGAGTGGCTGCCCCCTCAAGGGGTGACAAGGAGGCTCAATGGTAGAGAGAGTGGTGGGTTGAGGAGGCGATCGGTAAAAGAGTAAAGTGGTCGTGTAGAGACCACAAAAATATAAAAATGCTTCCTCAATTGTACCAGAAAATCCTCGAACCT
>NZ_JAGHZH010000118.1:0-6244 GCF_017746885.1 Roseofilum sp. SBFL
AGTTTTTCCGGATTGGCAATTACTCTCATCACTTCACCCATTGCTGCACCGTGTCAATCAATTTCAATACTTTTTTTCGTCAGCATAAATCCCTTCACTTAATTCTCACTTGATTCGGCAGAGTGACAAAAGAGGGGTATATGGACGTAGAGGTCTATAAAGTTCTCCTGTTGCGTGAAGAATGGTTGCGATTTCCAGCCATTCCAGACATTGAACTACAGATGAAACAGGTTGCCGAAAAACAAAGGATCAGATTGTCTGACTTGTACTAAGAAAAACTCGCCAGGGAACGGGAAAAAGAGCGAACAACTTCTAGAATATTTGCCAACCTGATTAGACACTCGGTTTCTGGCCAACTTTGTTGTTCATCTGCCAACTTCTGGTACAAAACGGGTTTCTTTCTCTCCTCAAACATTACAATCAGACCAAAAATCGCAGTCAGAATATTCAAGATCGCAATGCGGGTATCAAGTCTTTCGGCGATCTAGAAGCCTCTGAAACTTCTTTCTATACGGCTAACCGTGGCGCTCCCACCTCCATCAAGTCTGGAACTAAAGTCGAAAACGATAATTTCCAACTGTTGAATCAGAGTCAACTGAGTGGTTTAGGCTTAGACTTTGGGGGTGCTTTTGGAGTTGGTAACAATAAGCTGGGAGCTACAACCTTTGGCTTTAGCTTCACCAGAACCCCAGAAATGCTCGGTGAGTTTGTGGCTCATCTGTTTGCTGAATGCACCAATGATGGGATGGCTATAGAAGGTATTTTGAAGAAGTCGCTACTGTTCCGGTTCCCGAACCCACTGCACTCACTGGTTTAGCTCTCGTCGGCTTAATGTTTGCTGGTGCAAAGCTGCGTAAACAAAGCTAAATAAGCGTTTTGGGTCATCAGGTGACCCATCGCTGGTGCGATCGCCGCCCCAAGGAATAGTAAAGTTGGTTGTTGTAGACTAGAGACAAGGTACACCTTGTCTCTACTCGTTTTTATCTTATGTTAGGGTAAATGTAAGTTTTGATCGCACTCCTGAAGCTATGCCGATTCAAATTCCGATTGACGATCGCCAAATTGCCCAGTTCTGCGATCGCTGGAAGATTACGGAACTGGCATTATTTGGTTCGGTCTTACAAGAAAATTTCGATCGCGATCATAGTGATGTTGATGTCTTAGTTTCTTTTGCCGAGGATGCCCGTTGGACGTTGCTGCATTTGGTGGATATGGAAGATGAGTTACGGAAAATATTTGCCAGAGATGTTGATTTAGTCGAACGTCAAGGAATTGAGCAAAGCCGAAATTATCTGCGGCGCAAAGCAATTTTAAGTTCTACTCACACGATTTATGCAACCTCGTGAGATTCACTACTTACTAGATATGCTCAATGCAGCTAAGTTAGCTCAGGACTTTGCTTCAGGTATTGCGTGGGAAGATTTTGAAGCGGATCTCATGCGCCAAGCAGCCCTTACTCGCCAAATTGAAATTATTGGGGAAGCTGCTCGCCGAATTTCTGAAGAGTCTCAAGCGCAGGTTCCTGATATTCCTTGGCATCAAATTATTGGAATGCGAAATCGGATTGTTCACGAATATGATCGTTTAAATTTAGCGACAATATGGCAGACAGTGCAGAATGCACTACCAGAATTAATCAGGGTTTTAGAGCCTCTTATTCCTCCTGATGACTCCTAATGCTTAGAATGACTAAAGAGGGATCTTTCAAAAGCCTAGGGTTTTCAGGGCGATCGCCTGCGCGTCTGGCATTTGTCCGTAACTGAACACATAGGGCACATGATCGGGCAGTTGGGGACGCAGAACTTCCAGGATATAGGGACTGCCATAAATAACCAAGGCTTGCAGATGATGGGTTTTAAGCAAGGCTTCAAACCAGGCGATCGCCGTTTCATTCAGCGTGGAACTCCCACGAAAGGGATGACCACGTACAAACAATTGTAACAAGGTTGGCTCTTGACCTTGGGGGGATAAACTGGGGGTATGACGGTCTACAAGTTGCAACCGATATCCCTTAGCTGCTGGAATCAGAATGGCAGGCGCGGGTTTTGCCAATACGGAACAATCTAAGGCATCATCGACAACAATTAAATTACATCCTCCTTGGGGATTGGGGGGCAGATTTCCACCAGTTTCCTGGGCATCTCGAAGGAGACACTGCACTAATTGGCGGTTTTTTGGGTTGCCCAGACTTTGGGGAAATTGCGGAGAATCTGGTCTCGGTTTAACCTTTTGTTTCGCTTGAAAAATGCGTTCTACGGAGGCTTGGATACGCTCAGGGGCAATTTTTCCGGCTCTGACAGCGGCACAGACGGCGGCGATCGCCCCTGGGGGATCGTGGGGCATGAGCAGAATATCAGCACCGGCTTGCACGGCTAAAACGGCTGCCTCGTTATTGCCATAATGCTTGGTAATGGCTCCCATCACCAGAGCATCGGTGACAATTAAACCGGTAAAGCCTAATTCTTGGCGCAGTTTCTGGGTAAGAATTTTCGGGGATAATGTGGCAGGATATTGCTCATCCCAAGCCCGAATCTGCAAATGGGCGCTCATAATACTATCGACTCCAGCGGCGATCGCCCCCTGAAACGGGGGTAGCTCAATCTCGGCTAACCGCCCTTCCGAATGGGGAAGCACCGGCAGTTCTAAATGGGAGTCTACCGCCGTATCTCCATGGCCGGGAAAATGTTTAGCTGTGGTTAAAATCGGATAGGGTTGAACTCCTTCAATATAGGCGGCAGCTAATTGACTCACCCGTTGCGGTGTTTCCCCAAACGCTCGCACATTAATCACCGGATTTTGGGGATTATTATTCACATCCACCACAGGCGCATAGAGCCAATTTAAGCCGATCGCGATCGCCTCTTTTGCCGTCATTTCCCCCATCTGTTGGGCATAGTGGCGAGCTGCTTGGGGGGATTTTTCGGCGATCGCCCCCAGTGCCATGGGAGGCGGAAAATGGGTAGCGCCACTAAAGCGTTGTCCCACTCCTTCCTCCACATCTGCACCCACCAATAGGGGAAACGTTGCCCAACTCTGCAAACGGTTAATGCGATCGTGCAGTTCCGCCGCACTTCCACCGACTAAAATTACGCCACCCACGCCCCACTGAGCAATCCAGGCTTTTAGGGTGTCATTGGGCGGTTCCCAGTCGGGGTAGCGGATTTGATGATCGAATAAATAGCCACTTGCCCGAATGACTACCATTTGGGCAACCTGTTGTTCTAAGGAAAGAGAAGCTGGATCGGGCAGATGAAAAGAATAAGTTGAATGTACCATTGCTCTACACCTGCCTGACAGCTTTACTCATTGTCTTCAGCGGAGACAATCCTTTCTGAGTCCTCATCTTCGAGGGGATGATGCTCGTGGGAAATCTGGTTAATCAGATGCAAAAGGCGATCGCCTCTTTCCAAAGAGGTATCTTCTAAAAATACCACCTCTGGAGTGCGCCGTAACTGCATCCGATGGCCGAGTTCATACCGAACATAGGGCGTTGCAGACTCCAATCCTTCCATGGTTTCGGCTTTTGCTTCTTCCGTACCGTAAATACTGACGAAAATTTTAGCATGTTGCAGATCTCCAGATACATCCACATCGGTAACGCTGACCATACCCGCCCCTACTCGGTCATCTTTAATGCCATGAAGTAACATTTGGCCGACTTCGCGTTTAATTTGGGAGGACACGCGAGAGACACGACGACTGTTAGCCATAAGACTTCCTCCACATTTTGGGGTGATTAGCGGTTATTTTCTCGGGTCTAAAGTCCGAATCTTGTTTGATGCGATCTTCACACCGAAGCTAATCCTAGCATAGCCCGTAATGTCAGAGTTAGGAAGACTAAGCTGGAAACTAGAAGTCCCAAAGTGGCGATCGCCGTTAGGGGAGTGCGAAAGAGCGGCTGGACAGATTTGAATAAAAAGAAGAAAATACCCAGCGTAAAGGTAATCAAGTACCGAGGATAGCGCGATACGTTCTGAAAGAAGTCTCCCATGGGATCGAGTTTAGAGTGCCAAAAGTGAACAGGTCTCTACCTATTCTACCGCCTTTGAGTAGATACAATCCGATTGCCTATTGCCTATTGCCCATTCCCTCACTCTTTTTCGCTTGCTGCCAGAGTTCCTCTAGTTCGTCTAGGGTATATTCGGATAGGGGGCGATCGCCGATCGCATCAACGATGGTTAAGCGTTTCAAAAACTTGCCATAGGTTCCGTGTAACGCTTCCGATGGATCTAACTCTAACCAACGAGCGAGAGTAATCAGGGTAAATAGCACATCTCCGAGTTCTCCTTGTTGAGCGGCTTTATCCTCATGGGCGACAGCCTGTTTCAATTCAGCTAGTTCTTCCTCAAATTTACCCCAAACCCCTTCAATATCATCCCATTCAAAACCAGCAGAAGCTGCTTTTTTGGAGATTTTCATGCCTGCGGTTAGGGGCGGTAAAGTTGATGCATATCGCTCAAGTTTTGTCAATAAGCTAGGGGCTTTTCCTTTTTCAGCCGCTTTGATCTCTTCCCAATTTTGTCTAACGTCTTCGACACTTTCTACTTCAATATCAGCAAAGACATGGGGATGGCGACGGATCAGTTTGTCACTAATGCCATCAGCGACTTCTTTGAGGGTAAAGTCTCCGTTTTCTTGGGCAATTTGGGCTTGCAAAACCACTTGCATGAGTAAATCCCCCAATTCTTCGGCGATCGCCTTTTGATCTCCTCCCCGAATGGCATCTACGGTTTCATAGGCTTCTTCAATCACATGGGGAATCAGGGATTGGGGCGTTTGTGCTAAGTCCCAAGGACACCCTCCAGAGGGCGATCGCAACTGGGCAATGACTTCAATCAGCCGTTGCATGGCTTCTAAGCTGGAGGCGGTCGATGATTCGGAATTACTCATGTTTGGGTAATGGGTAATGGGTAATGGGTAATGGGTAATTGGTAATTGGTAATGGGAATTAGGGCGGGTTTACCAAAGTAACTGATGAGTTACCTAAATCTAGGAGAACCCGCCCCTACTACCATAAACTATTTCCGTTTTCTCTTAGTCGGTTTACGAGCGGTGGAGCGACGACGGGGGGCACTTTTACGGGTGGGGCGTTTTTTCCATAGGCCAGACCAGCCATATTTTTGATAGCGTTTGTAAGTGGAACCGATACGATCGCCTAAAATATGGCTAATCGATCCTAGCTCTAATCCCACAAATAGGGCTAATCCAGACCAGCGATGTTCTTTTAAAGTCCTCCAGATCCATTCACCTAAATCCGTCCAACCCCAAGCGATAGCAGAGAATTGAACGGCGATCGCCCCAATGAGAAATCCGAACACAGCGATCCAAAAGAGCAAATAGATTACCCGCACCACCGTTCCAATCAGCACACCATGGGAGATAAACGAGCGATGATGTAAGCTCTTTTGATACGGTATCCACAGCCAGCGAAACCATCCCCAACGCCGAAAGGGGCGCGATCGCAAATCCAGATCCGGACTGAGGATCAATCCTCCAAACAGAAATCCCCCCGCTACCCATAGAGTTAACTCACTACTGCGGGTGATCGCTAAAGTTGCTCCAGTCACTAGGGGGAGACTCCATAGGGTAATGCGATCGTGGGTAGCACCAGAAGGCATAAAAATTAATTCACAAAAAGCTTGCGTTATCTAATCCAGTTTGCTACAATAGGTTCTTGTGAGTCAAATGGGGGCGGTTAGCTCAGTTGGTAGAGCGCCTGCCTTACAAGCAGGATGTCACTGGTTCGAGCCCGGTACCGCCCATTCGTCTAACATTGCGCTACATAAACTTTCGCCACCGACATCCTGCTTGTAAGGCAGGCGCTCTGCCTAAAATCTGCCTAAAATCATCCTACACCACTCCAAAGCAGTGCAGGGTAAATAGGTCGCACAAATAGAGGAAATCTATCCATAAAAGCATTGCCATAGAATTTCATCAATAAATCAATCACATGACCATCACATAAGAATTCTCTATGGATGAAGAGAAAACCATAGGGTGTGATAGAATGATTCCGATTACCTCATGTCAGACTGGTAGTTTTCTCACAAAAAAAAGACCCCATAGGAGGGTCTTCAGCTTGATGGCTCATTCACGTCGTGATTTACGTCGTAATCCTAGGAGCAGGAGGGTCTCCCAGATGTTGCCGGATAGCTGCATCGACAATGAACCAATCATTCTCACTGTAGGAAGCAACCATCCTAGTCGCCCCATCAACATACTGCTCTCGTTTAGGTGGGCGGTG
>NZ_JAGHZH010000119.1:0-18446 GCF_017746885.1 Roseofilum sp. SBFL
CACATGGCTCTTACGCTCCCCTCTATCATAGGCCCCCACGGCTTTATGTCTTAGGTCTATACTATAAGCTGATGGCATCATCTCACGATCGCTAACTTCATCTTTCTATTATGTCCTAACTCTCCCTTTCACTGCTATATCAAAGCCTGGTTTGTCTCTACTTTCATTTCTCCTCAACCTCGGCAACGGGTTCGCATTACCAATATCACCACAGGAATGAACCCTAATCGTCGCCCTTATACCGATCGCGCCTATGATAAAGGAGAATCCTCCGAACCCATTCTCATGCAATTGGGCACGGAGCATGGGAATAGTCGGTTTCGCGTACAAGAAGGTCTCAATCAGTTCGAGTATGAGATTCGGCAAGGTCGCGAGAACCTTGAAGAAGGCACATTTACAGCCATGTTCAATGTACAAAGACGCTCAGAAGTTCGCAACAGTCAATTAGTCAACGAGCAAGTTTGTGCGAATAGCAGTGTTGCTCTGAGCCGATGTGCCGATCGCAGAACTCAAAACCAGTGGAAATGTCCCGATGGCAAAGTTATCCGCCAAGAAATCTTTCCCCAAGGGCCCGTTAAAACCATGATTCGCAATGAAACCTCAGAAATGATTAACTTTGAGATCCGAGGTCGGCAATATTCCCTCTGGCCAGGTCAGTCCATTGAACTCACTGACAGCAATCCCGGTTTTGTCCGATACTCCAATCGCAGCACTTCCTTACAACCTGGCGTTCTTTACCGCTTTAAGAAAACGGGAAATACACTTAACTTGCTTCAATAAGCAGTTTGGTTAGGACAGTTAGATTATTGTTCAAGGCGAAAAACCAAAGAAAATATCCTAAAGGTCGCGAAGCGGAATGAAGCAATCCCAACAATCCCGGCGATTGCTTCCCTTCGACTGTTGCTGAACTCTTTATCTTTAGCCATCACATTGCATTAACAAAGTTAGTTGTGGTTGTCAATTGATTCTGTAGGATAGCGTCTGAACCTTGTATCTGAAAGAATCCTTCCAAATCTTTTTGCATGAATCCTTCTGCTGGGGCAAGAGTGGCAACTATATTACCTTGATAAGAGATGTTGACATTGCTGTTATCGTTATCTGCTATCACTTGGAGTTCATTCACTGCTCCACCAAAGCGCTCCACAACAAAAATATCCTCTTGGGGATTGAAGTCCAAAATATAGATTGGATCGAATATTGGATCAATTGCTGCTGATGCAGCAATTTGAAAACGATCTCGGCCTTCGCCACCTTCTAGGAAATTACCCCCTCGACTACCCTCAGCTTGTAAGAAGGTATCATCACCCTCATCGCCATAAGCAGTGCTGTCATAACCAAGGACAATCACATCGTTACCTTCTCCACCCAACAATAGATTATTACCATTCTCTTGACGGGCGTTTGCATTGAGGGTATCATCTCCTGCTCCACCAATGAGAGTATCTCGAACATGGGCGTTTAACAAGTCATTCCCGCCGAACCCATAAACATGATTCATATCATTATCGCTTGCGCCATCAAGGGGATCATTCGTTGAAGTACCGTATAGCAAATCGGGTTCCGGGATTAGGAGTTGTGAAACTTCCTCAGCAGAAAGTTTCACATCTATACCTTGACCTCGCACAGTCACAAAATTTTCAGCATTGTCATCCTCAGCAAAGAAGTCTACCCACAGGAGGTCTTCAGCCCCGTCTTCACGAAGGTCGCCATCAGGATGAACCACGAGATGATCCCCATTACGAGAGAATGCTAGGTTGAGGTCTTCCAGGATAACATTATCAACTGATAATACGAGCTGATTTTCTCCTTCGTTATCTGAAATTTGTAGCCCTGAATCTAAGTCAACTAAACGGGGGAACTATAGATGGTACTCATCATTGCCTTCTAGGCCAAAGAATGCGTCATAGTCCTGATTTAAGTCTATATGCTCACTCTGGCCTGTAGCCGCAAATTGCCGACTCTCATCTGGGTTAGAATTTACAGGAGCTAAACTAGAGCCTGGTGCTGTATCTACCAAAGTCAAATTAGAACTACTCACAGCCGATGCCCTAGTGAGAGTCGGGTTTTTGAAAAAATTTATGGCAGAATCTGGATTTACTGGCGGAGTACCTAATCTATCTAAAATATTTCTATCTTGATTGATCTGTGCAAATCTTCCTCCTTCGACTAAATCAGCATACTCGTAGAACCTATCCTCAACTCTTACTGATGAAAGTTTTGTAAAGTCACTTTGTTTAAACTCAAGGGAATTATCTTTACCCCCGGTGGTATGAGGAATAACTGATTGCTTGAATTTCTTTTGATCGCTCTCAGAAAGGGTATTCAGATAAGCCTTATAAACTGTTGAAATGGGTGCGGCATAAACGTTAACGTAATCTTCTCGTATTGGATTACCAAAAAGATTTCCCAAAATGCCGATGATTTTCTCGCCCGAAGATCTTGCTCTATCTTTCTTGCCAATAAGCTGTACAGCAGTGTCATTGAATGTAGGATTGGGAACCCCTTTTCTAATTGTTCTCCCTCCGGGATTAACTTTACTATTTCGTACTCTCTGTTCAAAATAAGGGTAAACTATCGGAAGTGTCCCCTCTGGAATAGAAAAATCACCTGCTTCTGTCTGGGCGCTTCTTGGATTTCGATTGTAGACAAAAAAGGAATCCGTCAGAGGAACTTCAACTGTGTAAGGAATGATTCTACGTTCAAGCACCCTAGCATTTCCTGGAGCCACGGGAACAGCACTTTGATCTGATTCTCTAATCTCAGAGAGTTTTTGTTTAATCTCTACTTTATCTTCAGTTTTAGATAAAGCAGCTTTCACTTGACCAAATTTTTTCAAAGTTGCAACCGCATTTTTTCCCGTATCTAGGGAAATTTTGGAAGAGCTTAGATCTTTAGCAACCTTGGCAGCACTGGCAGCAGCATCAAAAATGATATCTACGTTATCTATAACTTGCTTAATCCCTAACTGTTCTCTAGTTAGTGCAGTATACTCAAGTCTGGAAGTAAGTTCTACATCTTTAGAAACGGCTGTAAAGGTCAGTACTTTTGTTATCTCTTGGTTGGCCCCTTGTCTCCGCAGACCAGAGGCATCTGCCAACTTTACTCCACTTCCAGGTAAATCTCTACCTACAATGAGTTGACTCCTACTATAATCATAGACGGGAGGTCTATCTTTCACAATTGCAAGCCCATTGAGAAGCAAGGAATTATCTACACTTTCAGGCAACCTGTTTTGTGATTCTAGTTGTTGCCACCCCTTTTTCAGAAAGTTAACGAACTTGTCTGTATCGAAACCGGATGAAATCGTTACGTCTGCCATGATGCATTCCCTCCTAAAAAGTGTTCATTTTCAAATGAGAAACAGACCTGCTGTAGGGACGTTCATGTGGCGAAGCGAAACGGCCGGAAAGCCCCTACAATTTTTATCTACCCTGCCACAGTCCCCAGACATTAAGATCTCCTGATTGGAGCCAGACTAGGTTATTGGGAGAAACGGCCATCACATCCCACTTATTTCCTCGCTCATCAACAATAAACAAGTCATCGTAAAACACTCCTTCTTGCACCACATACGGTTTATTGATCACAAAGATCCGGTTTCGCAAATATTCAGGAATATTAGATTCATCGGAAGCATCAACCATAATTCGAGAGCCTTCCCGAATTGTGCCGTTACGGTTGGTGAAGTCTTTAGCCACTTTGAAGCTTGAGGCTTGAGAAAGATGAAGTTCATTTTGAGTGGAAGCCTCTAGCGCATCTAACCTGTCCAGGTTATTGCTTTGAGCTAGTCCGCTCTTACCCAAAGGCAACGTAAACAGGAAGAAACATCCTAAGACAAACCTCAAAAGAGGCAAACTGCACCTAAAATACTTGGATTGGTTCATAAATTTGATTGCATCCTGAAATCAGTAATTTAGTTAATTCGATTAAGGTTGATACACAAAAGCTTATCTACAACAACGATATCTGTAGAGTAGATCCTGCGTTCCCACTCTCAATTAGAAGCCAGGGTTGAAATCTGAGTTAGGGCTTCCATAACCAATAGTTAATTGTCCAAAACTAAATTGACCATTTAATACACCTAAAATTTGGTTAGTGCCTGCAATACTAATTACTGTAGTATTTCCCTGGACATTCAATGCTAAACTTCCCCTATTGGCATATACTTGGATAACATCTTCTCCCACTCGATAGTCTGTTACAATATCAGCCTCAGCCACATTAGTAACTGCTGTTCTCGTTCGCAGAACAAATGTGTCTCTTCCTGCTCCACCAGTTAACGTATCTTTACCGAAATCCCCACTGAGTACATCAGGGCCTGAACCTCCAAAGAGTGAGTCTTTGCCTTGTCCTCCCACTAAAACCTCTCGTTCAGTTCCGGGCGGTCCAGGAAAATTACCAGCAATTATAGTATCGTTTCCCAGATCTCCACGGAGGAAATCTCGTCCGCGATCTCCATATATGATATCGTTCCCTTGGCCACCATAGACAATATCACGTATCCCTTGCCCACTGAAGATGATATCATCTCCTTGATTACCAATAATGGTGTCACTGCCTTGATTACCCAAAATACTATCGTTATCAAGGGCATTGGGGGGGGGATTTGGGTCATTGCTTCCGTAGATCAAATCATCACCCATTAGTCCCAGTATCGTATCGTTCCCTGCCAATCCTTGGATCAGGTCATTTTGCTCAGTTCCATTCAAAAAGTCATTTTGTCCAGACGTACCATTAATATTGGCCATGACTTATTTACTATTTTTAGTCTGACTTCACTTCAGAAGTGTAACATGCAAAGCGCGAAAAAGATAGCGTATAAAAGTTTATTTTTGTTTATTTTTGTTTATTTTTGTTTATTATAAAAAAACACTTTTAGACTATCACAAAAAAGTATTTTTGGATTTAATGTATGCTATCCCTAGACTATATCTTTATCGCTGCTGGTCTTCTCCTACTAGCCAGCGTTTTGTCCAGCAAACTCTCTCGAAAATTCGGGATTCCGGGACTGCTCATCTTCCTATTCATTGGCATGTTAGCCGGATCAGAAGGTATCGGTGGCATTGCATTTGAGGATTATGAACTAGCCAAAGCGATCGGTGATATTGCCTTAATCTTTATCCTATTTTCAGGAGGATTAGACACTCAATGGAGCCATATCCGCCCAGTTTTGGGACAAGGGTTAATTCTCTCAACGGTCGGTGTGGCAATAACCCTATTGAGCTTGGGAACCTTTGCCTGGTTAGTATTAGGGTCTTTCTCGTCTTTATCCCTCGGATTTGATGGCATTACTTGGGTACAGGGATTATTATTGGGGGCGATCATTTCCTCAACCGATGCGGCGGCCGTTTTTTCGATTCTGAAAGCCAGCAAATTAGATCTCAAGGGAAATTTACAACCTTTATTAGAATTAGAATCGGGGAGCAACGATCCCATGGCCGTCTTACTCACCACGACTTTAGTGGGGATGCTAACCGCACAAGAAGGGTCTTTAGGAAGCTTAACTCTGGCTTTAATCACCCAGCTTTGTGTCGGGACATTAGTCGGTTATGGCTCAGGAAATTTGATGAGTTGGATGACCAATCGTTTGCATTTAGATACGAAAGCGTTGTATCCCGTGGGCAGTATTGCGCAAGTCTTGCTCACTTATGGGGTGGCGACGTTATTACAAGGGAATGGTTTTCTGGCGGTTTATATTGCAGGAGTGGTTTTAGGAAATCGCGAATTTCCCTACAAAGAAACCATTATCGATTTTCATGATGGGATTTCTTGGTTGATGCAAATTACCATGTTTTTGTTGTTGGGATTATTGGTGTTTCCCTCTCAGCTTCCGGCGATCGCCCCTGTCGCTATTATAATCGCCTTATTCTTGATGTTCGCAGCCCGTCCCCTGAGTGTATTCATCGGTCTGTGTTGGACAAAGTATAACGTCCGACAAAAGCTGTATATTTCCTGGGTTGGCTTGAGAGGATCAGTGCCGATTATTTTAGCCATTGTGCCCATTACCATGAACCTAGAAGATGCGAACACTATTTTTAATGTCGTCTTTTTTATTGTCCTGATTTCCGTCTCCATTCAGGGCTTTACCCTGGTTCCAGCCGCACGATGGCTGAAATTATAGCGCAAAGCGCTGTAAAGTAATGAGTAATGAGTAATGAGTAAGAATTGAAACTATTCTGTCTTGAAGTCTTGATTTTCAATGCTTGCCAGCAGAGCGCTTTTCATGTCTGCGAAGCAGAAATTTATATCAATTCTCTATTAACATGCACTTAACAAGGGGCTTAAGCCCCTTGTCCCTCAAGGATCAACTGTCGCAAACATTTAAGGATTTGGTATTAGTATGTCATTGCGAAGGTCGCGCAAGCGGAATGAAGCAATCTCAACAATCCCGGTAATCTTGGCGTTTACGAAGTATGCGCGAAGCGCGAATGCTTCCCTGCGGTCGCAATGACAACTGTTTAACCGGACTTGATATAAAAGCGGTAAAACTCGTAACTATCCTGAAAGGGGATATCCTGGAAAGCGTGATGGATGATTTGGTGATCGCACAACACCTGCCCTAACTCCACCGCTTGTACTTGTTTCAGCTTCAGTTCTCTTATCCACCAATCTACCGCTTCAGCAGCTACAAACACACCCGGATAGAAATTCCCCCGGTACCATCGATCCTTGATTTCTACTCCTTCTTCCCCTTGCATCTTCTGCACTAGATACTCCAATGCTGTATCGGTTAACTCTAAGGGGGGACTATTCTGGGGTGGAGGATTTTCTTCGCCTTTTTGCAATTGCTCTACAACTCGGTCTAAATGGGTCGATCGCAAACGTAAATCCCGTTGAGGATAAGGAATTTCCATTTTATAGTAGCGCATCGCTCTCTCTAAGCGAAAATAGAGGTCACTTTTGAGATTAAACTGTTGGCGTGGTTCCCTTATCCACACCAATAACTCAAAATCCAAAGAACTCTCCCCAAACCCCTTAAATAAAACATGGGGAGGAGGTTCAACCATCACCTCTGGATGTAATTTAGCCGTATTCAGCAGGACAGAACGGACCTGTTCTGGATCGCAATCGTAGGAAACTCCCACCGGTAAACGCAACCGCGACACGGGATTACCATGACTCCAGTTAATCACCTCCGTTTCCAAAAACCGCGAATTGGGCACAATAATAGACACCCGATCCAAGGTTAAAATCTGGGTACTGCGAGCGCCCATCTTTTCCACTGTTCCCATTAAGTTGGCTACCTCTACAAAATCTCCTACTTGTACATGGCGCTCGAAGGTAATAATCAAACCACTAATCAAATTATTGGCGATATTTTGCAGTCCAAATCCAATCCCTACCCCCAACACACTGGCAATAATCGTGAGAGAACTAACATTCAATCCCCAAATTTGTAAAATGATTAGTAAGCCTAAAAACATGAGTAGGGATTGCACCAATACCCCTAACACATCTTGCACAGCGCGATCGGTATCCGTAAACGCTAGAACACGGTTGCGCAAGAGCCGAGTGAGCGATCGCACCCCAAACCATAACCCCACCGTTAATGCAATCAATGTCAGCAGATCCAGCAGAGAATAACTATTCTCATTTAGGATAAAAACTGGGTCAGTTAAACTCTGGAAAACGAGATCGAAGAGCCAATAGCGCGATCGCCGCAACAAGGGAAACAGATCCGTGAGATAATAGCCCACTGCATACCATAATCCCAACAAAAGCCCCAACCGGCCTAATTTCATTAACCGATGCAGCAATTGATCCGGGATTTGCAAGCGCCTAAACTGACATCTATTGGAGTCGATCAACAGTCTGAGGTAATGCTCTGACAACTCCACCCCCTTATTCACCCCCACATGAAGGCCGATCGCCACCAAAAGGACTCCCAACATCACAAATACCGCTTCTCGCAGGTACTTAGCCGTACGCTCGTACTGAGCTGTTTCAATTCCGCTTAAAATCCAAGCCGCATAGCGCCGTGCTTGGGATTCTGTGGTTCGCTCGCCCCGCACATCCACAGGAGTCACGGTTAACAAATAAGTATCATTAAAACTTAAAATCGATTGCTCATTATCCTGATCGATCGAGTATTTTGGCAGAGGTAAACCGTACTTTAAATGGGTTTGCAGCAATTGTTCAAGCTTGGTATTAATCAGCTCTGCTCTCTCAGAAGCGGGGAAGCCCACAATCCCCCTAATTTCAAATAAAACCTTACCATCCATTTCCACCGTTGCCCGTTGTTCGATGGGGCTAAACGGAGAGCGTCCCCAACTCGGGTAAGCCACAAGAGTGAACAAACACACCAACAGGCTAATCAGTATCCAACGCCACCTAAACTGAATCATCTGTGCAATTCCAGACTTACCGCTTCTTCTACCGTAGGTCTAGAGGGTCTAGACTTCTCTAACAACCAACTCATCAGGGCCCAAGTTCCCACTGCCATACAACCTGCCATCAGTGCGCCGACCATACTAATGATCCAGGACTGAGACCACCAAGGCGTTGATGGGACTGGAGTTTGAGAATTCAGTGCAGATCGCCGGGCAGTTTCCGGTTCAGTCGCTTGCGGATCGGTCTGATTGACCAATGTTAATGTGATGGGATAGGGACCAATTTCGATCTGGTCTTGACTCTGAAGGGGTAAGGTTCCTTGCTGCAAGAGATGATTATGTAGTCGAGTCCCATTAACGCTATGGTCAGTTAATAGGATCTGCTTGCCTTCGAGGGTAATTAAGGCATGGAACCGGGAGACTTTCTTATGGTTGAGGACGACGGGGGTAACCGTCTTATTCTCTACGGTTTTGGGCATTGCGTCCTCGTCTCGACCGAAGGCAATAGGTAAGGGAAATACGCAGTCTTGGCGATCGCCCGTTTCCGGATCTTGCCAAGTTAACTGAATAAAAAACGGCTCCTCAGACATAGGTATGGGTAACAAGTTAAGGTTGTAAGTTGGTTGGCAAGCTTAAAAATGATTAATGATTAAAATTGTTAATGGTTAAAGTGTTGATGGGGGGACTCAGTTGCTCAAAGTTGAAGGACTGACCAAAATTTATTCTGGAAATCAAATGGCCTTAGATGAGGTCAGTTTTACTCTGGTTCCTCACCAGTTTACCGCCGTGCTGGGGTTGAGTGGAGCCGGAAAAACGACCTTGATGCGGTCTATTCTACAACTGATGCCTGTCGATCGCGGTCGAATTTGGTTTGGAAATCAAGAACTAACCAATACTTCCCCCAAGGAATTACAAAACATTCGCGCTCAGATCGCCTTAGTTGCCCAACAGTTTAATTTAGTCCGTCGTCGCAGTGCTTTAGAAAATTGCTTGGGGGGACGGTTGCGGGAGGTATCCCTATGGCAATGTTTGAGCGGACAGTTGCCGCGATCGCTATTGCTCGAAGGAATGGCTGCCCTAGAGCGAGTTAAGCTCATGGATATAGCCTTTCAACGAGCCGATCGCCTATCGGGAGGACAACAGCAACGGGTGGCGATCGCCCGCGCTCTAACACAAAACGCCCAGTTAATTTTAGCTGATGAACCAGTAGCCAGTCTCGATCCGCAGACTTCCCATCGTATCTTACAGATTTTGCGATCGCTCTGCGAGCAAGAAGGATTAACCATTTTATGTAATTTACATCAAGTGGACTTAGCCCAAACCTATAGCGATCGGATTTTGGGGCTACAAGCTGGCAAATTAGTCTTAGATGTAGCGACCGATCGACTCACTCCGGAGCAATTAAGTTATCTTTATACTGATAGTCCCCAACTCACTTAAAGAAATCCCGATTTGCATTTATCATAAGTATCAATCCGACTCAGCCCAGGCAGGTTGTCCATTCAAGCACCCTAGAAATCACTCTGATCTGGCTTAAGCGTCTTGTTGTTTTCTTGGGAGTTTGCAAATATGCTTCATCCCCTTCCATCTTCACCGACTAGACTCATTATCGCCCATCCCCAACCGGAATCTTTAGCGTGGCTCTCTACCTTTCTACTCGAACAAGGGTATCATATCGAATGGGCTACCGTTCCTTCCCAAGTGATTCCCTTGCTTGATACGGTAGATCCGAGTTTGATCTTTGTAGAAGTGAGTATCCCCAGCTTTCTCGCCCTGGAACTGTGTGAGTCCCTTCACACCGATCCGAGTTGTAAAAATATACCCATTTTTGCTCTAAATTCCTCCGGTACTTCCGTGGATAGAATTGCCTTTTTTGAGGCTGGAGTTAAGGATTATCTGGTGTGTCCCCTCAGCTTAGTTGAACTGCGGGTCAAAGTTGAGAGTTATATTCAATACAACAAAAAAGACAAAGAAAACCTAGATTTACGGCGATCGCTCCAGAAAAAAGACTATATCATTGAACAACTAGAAGCCAGTTGGGTTTTATCAGAAGAACGATTTCATAAAATCTTCTTTTCTAGTCCAAGTTTGCTATTTTTGATGAGCTACGATCGGGGAATTATATTAGAAATAAATGAACATTTCATGGCATATACTGGATACGATAGGACGGAGGTGATTGGAGAGAAAATATCTAATTTAAAGTCCTTTTTATTCTCTGAAGATTGGGATTCTTTAGTTCAGAGACTTGAACAACAACAAGAACTGTCTAATATTGAAATTATCTTCAAAAACAAGGACAATCAACAAAGAATTGGCTTGATCTCAGTCCAAATTATTAAACTGGGCGGCCAAAAGTATTTATTGTTTAATATTAATGATGTCACTGAATTAACACACTCTAAGCAGTTATTACAAAACTCTGAAAATCAGCTTTTAGCAATGTTTGGGGCGATGGATGAAGCGATTATGGTCTTTAACTATGAAGGGGACTGTATTAAAATTGCCCCCACTCGCTCTCCCATTAGTTTGTACCACCAGAAACAAAAATTACCTCAAAAAACTGAATATATTATTCCCTCTCAAATTGCTGAATTTAAAAAGTATTGGACGCGGTATGTTATCGATCGCAGAACAACCATAGAAAACCTTGAATATTGTTGGCCAATTGAAGGACAAGAACATTGGTTTATGTCCACAATTTCTCCTTTAAACAAAGATACAGCCATTTGGGTTTCCCGTGAAATTACTCATCGAAAAGAGACGGAAAGAAAACTCGGGTTACTGGAAAGAGCGATCGCCGCCAGCACCAATGGTATTACTATTAGTGACTCCACTAAACCCGGAAATCCGATCATCTACGTCAATTCCGGATTTGAAAAACTAACTGGTTATACAAAAGCTGAAATTCTTGGTCGAACTTGTACCATTTTGCAAGGAGACGATCGGGATCAATCCGCATTAACGATTTTAAGAAAAGCTCTAAAAGAGAAAAAAGCTTGCCGAATTACTCTCAAAAATCACCGCAAAGATGGCACAGTTTTCTGGAATGACCTCTCCTTATCGCCCATTTTCAACGAACAACAAGAACTCGTCTATTATATCGGTGTGCAAACCGATGTTACTGAACTACAGTTGGCTAAAGATACCCTCAATCAACAATATCATTTGTTGGAACAAGAAATAGAAGAGCGCAAACGAATCGAGTTTGCACTGCGGAAAAGTGAAATGAAGTATCGCCAATTGGTGGATTCGGCTAATAGTATCATATTACAAGTTGATTGTAAAGGAAACGTTGTATTTTTTAATGAATTTGCCCAACGTTTTTTTGGGTATACCGAAGCAGAAATTATAGGTCAAAATGTTAAAGGTACAATTGTGCCGATCCAAGATACAGAGGGCAATATTTTACACTCGACAATCGACCATATTTTAGAGAACACAGACCAGTATGTTACCTATGAAAACGAAAATCAACTCAAAAATGGCGATCGCGTTTGGATTGAATGGACGAATCGCATACTCTATAATGAATCTGGAGACATAACGGGCATACTCAGTGTAGGAATGGATGCCACAGCCCGGAAACAGACTCAACTAGCCCTACAAAGTGCCAAACAAGCAGCAGAAATTGCCAATCAAACCAAAAGCCAATTTATTGCTCGTATGAGTCATGAATTACGCACTCCTCTGAATGCAATCTTAGGATTCACTCAAATTCTGAGGCGAGAATGTCTTGCAAATTCTGAACACCAGGAATATTTGCAAATTATCAATCGCAGTGGAGAGCATTTATTAGACCTGATTAATGATATCCTGTCCCTATCTAAAATTGAAGCCGGTAAAATTAGTCTCGAAGAAAGCTACTTCAATTTACATCGTTTATTCGATGAAGTGCAGGATATTTTAAAACTCAAAGCTGACCAGAAAGGCATTCTGGTATCAACCACTATTAATCCCAACGTTCCGGATTGGGTGATTGCGGATCAGAGAAAACTGCGGCAAATTTTGATCAATTTATTATCCAATAGCCTAAAATTCACCCATCAAGGAGAAGTGAAACTTCGAGTGTTTCCTGCACCTCAGAGTAATCAGCTTCCGATCCAAGACTATATCTGGGAAATCCAAGATACGGGTGAAGGAATAGACTCACAGGAATTACCCTTATTATTTGAACCTTTTATGCAAACCAGCTCCGGGGTGAAATCTGGACAAGGGACGGGGTTAGGTTTGACCATTTGTAAACAACTGCTTCAACTGATGGGAGGGGATATTCATATCTCTTCCCAAGTGGGAATGGGAACCTTAGTCAGAGTCCGACTGCCCTTACGAACAGTACATGCGGAAGAGATTCCAGAGCAGAGAGTGGAAAAACAGGCGATCGCCTTAGCACCCAACCAACCCATCTACCGGATTTTAGTGGTTGATGACCATTGGGAAAATCGGCGACTGTTATTAAAACAACTCCAGCTTCTAGGATTTGAGCTGCACGAAGCCGAAAATGGAGAACAAGCCTTAGACTTATGGAGAAGTTGGTCTCCCGATCTGATCTGGATGGATCTACGAATGCCAGTGATGGATGGGTATCAAGCCACTCGCTTGATTCGGATGCAAGAACAAAACACCGGCCGAGCTGCCATTCCGATTTTAGCCCTCACAGCCAGCGCTTTGGAAGAAGACCAAATCTTGATCGAAGAGGCTGGATGTAACGAATTGGTTTATAAACCGGTTACCCAAGCCGTTTTATTAGACAAAATGAGTCATTATTTAAGTGTAGAGTACGTCTATGAAACCCGTGACGATCTGGAAATGATTGCACACCCGATCGATCGGACAGAAGCACTATTAAATGGAACGCAGTTAATGAAGATGCCCATGGATTGGCTTAATCAGTTACATCAAGCTGCCACTCAAGCCGATGAAGAGTTTATTCAAAAACTATTGCAAGAGATTCCAGAGGCTGAGTCCGACTTAAGGGAGGCGATCGCCGATTTACTCCACCATTACCGCCTAGATCGGATTCTCGATGCTACCCTAGAGGCAATCGAGGGTTTGGCGTATTGAACTGAGGATCGATCCAAATGTTATAACGGGGAAGAGGCGATCGAGGCTCAGAAAGTTCGACTATTTTGTTCACGCCCCCCATTTTTCTTTGGGATTTCCGATCATGCAAGACCATACCGTTTTACCCTTGTCTAAGGATATTTTAGTCGTCGATGATAACCCGAATAATATTCGATTTTTATCCCATATCCTCACTCAACAAGGGTATCGTGTCCGCAAAGCTATTAATGGCGAATTAGCATTCAATGCTGTACGCCATTCTCAACCGGATTTAATCTTGCTTGATATTATGATGCCAGATATCAATGGTTACGAACTGTGTGAAAAGATTAAATCCCATCCAGAATATCGAGCAATTCCTGTTATTTTTGTCAGTGCATTAGGGAGCGATTTAGATAAAACCAGAGCCTTTCAAGTAGGAGGGAACGACTATATCACCAAACCGCTTCAAGTCACCGAAATTCTCTCAAAAATCAACATTCAACTGAGCTTGCTTAACCTTCAAGAATTGCTCACACAGGAAGCTCAAGCTCGCCAAAAAGCGGAAGAAAACTATCGCAGTATTTTTGAAAATGCTATTGATGGTATGTTTCAAACCACTCCAGAGGGGCAATTTGTGAAAGCGAATTTAGCTCTCGCTAAACTCTATGGATATGATTCTCCAGAGGACTTAATTGATACAATTCCCAATATTAATGAAAATTTTTATGTCCGTCCTCAACGGAGAGATGAGTTTTTAGCCTATATGGAAATTTATGATTTTGTTGAGGAATTTGAATCAGAAATATATTGTAAGAACGGGGATAAAATCTGGATTTCCGAGAGTGTCCGTAAAGTCAAAGGTGAGAATGGCGATCTACTGTACTTTGAAGGAACAGTTCGCAATGTTACCGAAAAAAGGAAGATCGAAGAAGAATTACGCAAACAAAGAACAATATCAGAAAAGTTGCTTTTAAATATCCTTCCTCAATATATTGCCGAGAAGCTCAAAAAAAATCGCCATACTATTGCCGATTACTTGCCTGAAGTCACTGTTTTATTTGCCGACTTAGTTGGCTTCACAGAACTTTCGGCGAAAATAGACCCGACTGAATTAGTGGATTTGTTGAATCAAATATTTTCTGAATTTGATAAACTAACGCAGCATTATGGGCTAGAAAAAATAAAGACGATTGGTGATTCCTATATGGTGGTCGGAGGCTTGCCTGTTTACCAGAATATACAAGAGGAAAAATCTATTAAAAGAGTTGCAAACTTGGCTTTAGATATGCAGGAAGTCATCAAAGATTTTAATCGTCCTTGTGTCCTAGAAAATCGGTTGGAACTGCGCAATAGTCAACCCTTTCAACTGCGAATTGGTATCAATACGGGGCCGGTAGTTGCTGGGGTTATTGGAGTTAGTAAATTGCAATTGGATTTGTGGGGAGATACGGTTAACGTAGCGTCTCGGATGGAATCTCAAGGTTTACCCGGTAAGATTCAAGTGACTCAAGCCACCTACGATCAATTACAAGATACATTTATTTTAGAAAAACGAGGCTCATTTACGGTGAAAGGACGAGGAAGAATGACGACTTATTGGCTATTGAGTGAGCGGGAAGGATGAGGACTCAATCTCGTTGGGTAGGTTGGTGCTGGGCATCTATTTGTATTTTGCTTTGGGGTTCGGCTTTTCCGGGAGTTCGTTATGTTGTGCAAACGATTCATCCGCTCAATTTCGTGGCGTTTAGATTTTTAATTGCTTCTTTGGGACTAGCGGTGTTTGCTATGATTTCTGGGAAAATTCGTCGCCCCCATTCGTCCGATTTACCCCGATTATTACTCCAAGGATGTTTAGGGGTTTCTTTCTATCATTTACTCTTATCTTGGGGACAAACGGTGGTTCCCGCAGGTACGGCAAGTATTTTAAATGCTTCTAGTCCCTGTATAGCAGCGATTCTCGCCGCTACGATTCTCAAGGAATCCTTACCGCTTCAAGGGTGGTTAGGAATGGCTTTGGGGTTAGGAGGAATCGTGTTAATTGTTCTGGGAAAAGGACAAGATTTGACTTTTGCTCTATCCTCTGGGCTGATTTTAATGGCAGCGTTTTCTCAAGGCTTCTATTTTGTCCTTCAGCGACCGTTTTTTGAGCGCTATTCTCCTTTAGAATTAGCGAGTTATACGGTCTGGTTGGGGACTCTACCCATTCTGTTCTTTGTCCGATTTCCTGATACGCTGAAAGGGGGTTTAGTGGTGGGTTATTTGGGGATTTTTCCCGGTGCGATCGCCTATATCGCTTGGACGTATACCTTAGCACACTTATCCACGGCCCAAGCTTCTAGTTTTCTCTATTTAGTGCCGATTATCGCTACCGCAATCGCTTGGCTGGTTTTGGGAGAACCCTTAACTCTGACTGTGGCGATCGCAGGTGCTATGATTCTGATGGGTGTATTTTGGGTTAATCAGAGCCAGACCAAGGTAAACTGAATACTGGACTTCTTGCAGAAGTCAGGGAATAGCGAATAGGGAATAGGGATAAGAATACAGAAATTACTCCATTGCCATTTATTTTCTGCTCGCTTATGCAAGAGGTCTAATCTCGATCGCCTTAAATTTGCTTGCTCAATAGTCCGGTTATATGTCTACATTCCTCTTAGAAGTTGGTACAGAAGAACTCCCTGCTGATTTTATCGCTAGTGCTATCGGTCAGTGGCGATCGCTCATTGGCCAAAGTTTAGCAGACGAACTGCTTACTCCCGAAAGTATCGAGGTGTACGCGACTCCCCGTCGTCTGTCTGTACTCATTGATGGACTACCCCAGCAACAACCTGACCGAGAAGAAGAAGTCAAAGGCCCTCCCGCTAAAGCTGCATTTAAGGACGGGAAACCGACCAAGGCCGCAGAAGGATTTGCTAAAAAGCAAGGGGTAAAGGTAGAGGATTTCGAGATTCGACCGACGGAAAAGGGCGATTTTGTCTTTATTCGCAAACAAATCCCCGGACGCTTGGTTTCGGAACTCTTGAGTGCATGGGTTCCCCAATGGATTTCTGGGTTAGAAGGACGACGGTTTATGCGTTGGGGAGATGGTCAAATTCGCTTTCCCCGTCCCATTCGCTGGTTAGTGGCGCTGTTCGATGAGCAGCTCCTGCCGATTGTACTCGAAAATGGTTCTACTGAGATTGTTGGCGATCGCCTCTCCTATGGCCATCGCGTCCTCCATCCTCAACCCGTGAGTCTTGAGCAAGCTTCGGACTATCTACAAGCTATGGAGTCGATTTTTATTCAAGTTGACCCACAAAAGCGCGAAGAAACCATCAAAACTCAAGTCCAAGCGTGCGCGGAAAAGTTAGGCGGATATGCACGAATTTCCCCCGATTTACTCGCAGAAGTCACCAACTTAGTCGAATATCCTACCGCAGTCGCGGGCAAGTTTGATGACCAATTTCTGCAACTCCCCACGGAAGTGACGACGATGGAAATGGAGTCCCATCAACGCTATTTTCCCGTATTTAAATCCCCAGAATCAGCAGAACTCTTGCCCTATTTTATTACCGTTTCTAATGGTGACCCGGCAAAATCTGACCCGATCGCCCAGGGAAATGAGCGGGTGATTCGCGCTAGACTCGCTGATGGTCAGTTTTTCTATCAAGCGGATTTAGCTAAACCCCTAGAACGTTATGTCGATCAGTTAGAAGCAGTCACATTTCAGGAAAAATTAGGCTCAGTTCGAGATAAAGTCGAGCGTATTCGGACTTGTGTTCGGGTTTTGGCCGAACAACTCCAGTTAACAGAATCAGAGCGGGAATTATGCGATCGCACAGCTCTATTATGTAAAGCAGATTTAGTCACGCAAATGGTGTACGAGTTCCCAGAGTTGCAGGGAGTGATGGGGGAAAAATATGCTCGTACCAGTGGAGAACCGGAAGCCGTTGCTACCGGTATTGTAGAGCATTATCTACCCAAAGGTGCTGGGGATAGTTTACCGCAAACTATGGTCGGTCAAGTTGTCGGAATGGGCGATCGCCTGGATACATTAATCAGTATCTTTAGTTTAGGCATGATTCCCAGTGGCTCCTCCGATCCCTTCGCCCTCAGACGCGCAGCCAATGCCATCATTAGTATTACCTGGGAGGGCTATTTACCCCTGGATCTGCATCAACTCCTGGTGGATAGTGTAGCCTCCTGCTGGCCCAATAGCGACCTTCCCAATTTAGTCCCCACCTTAGAAGAGTTTTTCCTGCAACGCATCCGCACCCAACTCCAGGAAGACAAAAGCATTGATTACGATCTCGTGAATGCCGTTTTAGGGGAAGATGACCCCGAATATGCCAGTCGCGGATTAGCCGATCTGCTAGACTTGCTCAAACGCGCCCTATTTTTGCAAGAAATCCGCACATCTGGACAGTTAGACGCAATTTACGCCACCGTCAACCGTTCTACTCGGTTAGCGGTTAAGGGAAGTTTGGACAAAGAACAACTCGATCCCGTGGGAGTGGTGAAACCCGACTTATTCGAGCAAGCGTCAGAACAAGCCTTTTACGATGCCATGGTCAAAATTGTGCCCCAAACCCAACGCTGTCAAGAAACGCGCAACTATCAAGATTTGGTCAATGCTTTAGGGGAAATTGCCCCTACGGTGAGTCGCTTCTTCGATGGCGAAGATAGCGTGCTGGTGATGGCGGAAGATGCAAAGATACAAACCAACCGGTTGAATTTACTGGGAATTTTGCGAAATCATGCGCGGGTTTTGGCGGATTTTGGGGCGATCGTCAATTAAAGAAACCCGGTTATTGTAGGGGCAGGTTCACCCATATCTCCAATTCCCACCAACAACTGTTGTGAACCTGCCCCCCAACCCTTTGCGGGGGTGGGGGCGGGTTTAGAGAATTGATTTTTGGGTATCCTAAATTTGGGTCATAAACCCAGAAACCGGGTTTCTTGAACAATACCTTCGCCAATTGGCTCAGGAAGCATGATTGGCAGAAACCTTGTGAATGCGTCCTAAAGAGCTAATGCGTGTGTAAATCTGAGCCAATAAAACTGGCTCAGGTTTTTCCGGAAGCAGTTTTATCA
>NZ_JAGHZH010000120.1:0-6600 GCF_017746885.1 Roseofilum sp. SBFL
CTTGGGAATTGATATGCAGAAAAAATGGCGCGATCGCCTGCCTTGTCTACACTCTACGATTCCGAAAAGCTAAAGCTTTTCGGAGAGTGACAGAAGAGGGCTATAGCAGCAAAGGAGTTGGTTAGGACAGTTAGATGATGGTTTAAGGCAATAGGCAACAGGCACGAATCGCAATAGAAAATGTCCTAACTCTCCCTTTCTCTGCTATACAAAATATTCCAAGATTTCCCCCAATTCTTCTTTGAATTGTGCGGACTCCCCTCGAGTACCGCTAACCTCTACACCTTCACCTCCGTTGAAGTTAAGCAACTGGCTTTTCGCTTAGATGGACTATTTCTCCCCAGCACTCCTAACCCAGAACTCCCCTTTTACCTCGCCGAAGTTCAATTTCAACCGGATGAGACTCTCTACTATCGACTCTTTAGCGAACTGTTCCTCTACCTGAAACAATACCAACCTCCCCACCCTTGGCAAGTTGTCGTTATTTACCCCAACCGCAACATCGAACGGGAAAATACTTTGCACTTTGCCAACCAACTGCTGCTTCCCCAAGTTACGCGCATTTACCTGAATGAACTGCCCCAAAACTCCCTAGGGTTGGGCGTGCTTAAGCTAATAATAGAGAAAGAACAGACAGCGCCCCAATTGGCGAAGAGGCTGATTGAACAAACCAAAAGCCAATTGAGCGCACAAAAGGTACAGCAAAACCTGATTGATTTGATTGAAACGATTATTGTTTATAAATTACCGCAAAAAAGCCGGGAGGAAATAGAAGCCATGCTAGGACTTAGCGATATCAAACAAACCAAAGTTTATCAAGAAGCCTTTACCGAAGGGGAACAAGAAGGCAAGTTACAAGCGATTCCTCGCATGTTCAGCTATGGACTGCGTGCGGAGGCGATCGCCGAATTACTCGACTTACCCCTAGAAACGGTTACCGAAACTCTTGCTAATCTAAATCAGCAGGACTGAACGGGCGTTGTAGCGTTTTAGCACTCTGAACATTTTGGTGCTAAAGCGCTACAACGAATCGAGTCTTCTAAAACCTCATTAACTTCTGAGGGTGACGCTAAATTTCTCGACTAGAGCATCGCGTACCTGTTGATGGATGGGTTCGACATCAGTATCGGCTAAGGTGCGATCGCCTGCTCGATACACCAGACGAAAGGCTAAAGATCGCTGTCCATCTGGCACATTTTCGCCCTGATATCGATCGAACAGCTCCACAGATTCCAATAATGAAGAACCTTTCGGTTGTCCTTTCGCTGCTGCTTTTACCATCGCTTTCTCAATTTCTGCCACAGAAATTTGGCGATCGGCAAAGAAGGCTAAATCGCGATCGCTTCCCGGATAAGTGGAATAGCCTTTATAAATCGGTTGCAGCTTTTCATCCTGCTCCAGGGCCGCCAGAATTACCTCTAAATCCAGTTCAAAAGCATACACCTCATCTGGTATTTCCAACTCCTGACACAACTGGGGATGGAGCTGTCCAAACGTTCCTAACCGTTCCCCTTGTAACCATAAGGAAGCTGTGCGCCCTGGATGAAACCGCTTATCTTGTTGATTCGGTTGATACTCAACTTGGGTTTGGGTAATTCCTGAACTGGGTAAAATCCCTCCGGGTGTGGATAATCCAACGCGCTCAAACACCGCTTCTAGCAGTCCTTTGGCTTCATACCAGCTTAGGGTGGCGGCTTTTCCTCCCCGAATCCAGTTGCCTACACTAGAAGCACTGATGATACCGGCAACAGAATCGGCTTCCATGAGTCCATCTTCCTCATTCCAGAAGATGCGGCCAATTTCAAACCCATTCAGAGGGCCATTACCTTGTTCTAAATTGTACTGAAAGGCCAGAATCAGGCTCGATAATAACTCAGTGCGTAGGGTAGAGTATTCCGTAAACAGGGGATTGGCGATCGCCACCTGAGTTGAATCCGCCGAAAGTAAACTGTCCTGACGCAGATGACTCAACCCATAGGAATAATGCATCACTTCCGTTAAGCCAACTCCTCGCAGAGCTTCCCGTAACTGCCGTACAATCGACTCATCCGCTGGTAGATATCCCGGTTCGGATTGGGCGGGTAGAGTTTCGCAGAAATTATCATAACCGTACAAGCGAGCAATCTCTTCAATGAGATCGATTTCCCGCTCTAAATCCCGGTAGCGATAGGGAGGAATAGTCACCATCCAACTGAGGGTATCTGCTGAAGTATCTTGGGCTTCCAGAGTACAGCCCAAAGCGGTTAAAATCCGTTGCACATCTTCCGGCAGAAGTTCCCCTTCTTGGGGTTCCTCTTTCGTTTCTCCAGGATTCGCTAACGGAGAACCTAATACTTGTTTGACGCGATCGAAACGCAGAGAAATTTGCCGTCCTCCGGTTTGGCGCTCTCCTCGAAAATCAGCTATCTCGCCAGCTACCACCTCACCAGAAGCCAACTGTTGCAACAATTGAATTGCCCGTGCCGCAGCTACGTCCAACTCTGCTGGGTTGACTCCGCGCTCGTATCGCGCTGAAGCTTCCGTTCGCAGTCCTTGGGAGCGAGCGGAACGGCGAGTGACGATGGGGGTAAATAGGGCCGCTTCGAGTAGAATGCGGGTGGTTTCGTCATGGACTTCTGTGGCTTCTCCTCCCATTACCCCGGCTAAGGCTACTGGTTGGTCATTGGCTGTAATCACCAGGGTATCGGACTGGCCGCTCTTAGCAGAACAGAGATCGCGAGATTGGCCATCTAGAGTAACTAAAGTTTCTCCAGCTTGGGCAAAGCGTACTCCAATGGTAGGCGATTGGGTGCTGGTGACGGTGAGGAGGCGATCGTAATCGAATGCATGGAGCGGTTGTCCCCATTCCAGCAATACATAATTGGTGATATCCACCACATTATTAATCGGACGTACCCCGGAAGCCACCAAGCGCTGTTGCAGCCAAGCCGGAGAAGGCATCAGTTGCAGTCCTTCAATCACCGTACCGATATAAACCGGACAGGGGTAATTGCTCTCACTCTTCGTATTGCCGCGCTGCTCATCCAACTTCACAACCACCTTGCCATTCTGCCCCGGCGGATTAAATGGCTCCAGATTTGGCAATTTCAGAGTCGCTCCCGTTAGCGCCGCCACTTCCCTCGCAATACCCACCAAACTCAGAGCATCCGCTCGGTTAGCCGTCGAAGTCAGATCCAGAATCACATCATCTAAACCCAGCAGAGGACGCACATCAGCCCCCAGGGTTAAGTCTTCTTGGGTAAAAATATGAATCCCTGCCGATTCTTTTTCGAGTCCCAATTCCGACAAAGAGCAAATCATGCCGTGAGATTTGACTCCCCGCAGTTTAGCCGGTTTAATTTTCAAGTCGATTTGGCTCAGATAGGTTCCCACCACCGCCACCGGTACGCGAATACCCTGGCGAGCATTGGAAGCTCCACAAACAATATTGAGGGGTTCCTCAGCGCCAACGTTGACTTGGCAAACTTGAAGCTTATTGGCATTGGGGTGGGGCGCAGCTTCCACAATTTCACCAATAACAACTCCATCAGCCCAAGTGCGGCGGTCTTCAATGTCTTCTACTTCAAAGCCTGCCATGGTCAAAGTATGAGCGAGTTCATCGGCAGACAGGGTAATATCGACAAGTTCTTGCAGCCAGTTCAGTGAGATACGCATGGATGGGGGTTTGTTCTCTAATAGTCTCTCTCAATCCTTTATTTATTGTGCGCTCCGAAAGGCCCCTTTGCCAAGATGGGCGAGTCAGGACAAGAGAATGGGTTCATCCTTAACTCAATAAAACCATCTAGAGTAGCTCTGCATAATCTCTTAAAAGAGCTACTGTCTCAGTCAGTCCTTGTTGCTCAAAAGTGCCCAGTAGTTCTTCAACAGTACGTGGATTTCTTTTCAATCGCGCTCTCATATCACGTATTGTCGCACAAACCAGACCAGGAGATAAATCCAGAAGATCGGCGACAAATTGATCGGGATGTTGAGGTTCTATTTGATATTTTTCCTGAACGAGGGGGTTGGGAAAGTCCTTGAGATTCTTCGTGACAATTACATCTGCCCCCGCTCGTATTGCTGCTGCTAGAACATGCCGATCGCCATCATCTGGAAGTTCAAGCAAAGGGATCAAATCTTCAAAATTAGTTACCAGACAATCTTGGACTGCAGCATCCATAAGAGTGCGAGTCCGTTCAAGGGATTCTCGTTTCAAGTCTGGTCGATTCTCAAGCAGATTCTCTATCCATTCTTCATGAATCATATTACTCCAGCGAGCGCGAAACAGACCGGTTCCAGCCAAGCTAACCAAAAGGTCTCTAAGCGGTGCTGGGTAGAGGACACAAGCATCGTAGAGGGCGGTAAAATTGGCCAAGTCAATACCCCAAGTCTAACTCTTCTGCTTGAGCAGTAAGTTCTTCAAGAGCTGCTTTTTGAGACTGTTCAACCTTCTTTTTATAGTTCATCAGTTCCTCAAATAAAATTTGCCGATGCCGACCAACTTTGCGGTGAGGAATTTCATTTTTGTCCAATAGATCTAGGAGCAATGGACGGGAGACATTGAGTAGGTCAGCAGCTTGCTCGATAGTTAACTCAGCATTGACCGGGATAATGGTTACGGCTTTACCAAGGGCCATCTGTTCAAGAATATCAAAAAGGAGTCGAACTGCCGTTGGAGGAAGGGTCAGTTCTCTCTCAATGTCGTCATCACTGGTTACTGTCAGTTGTAATGGCTTTTGATTGGGAATTAGAGCAGCAAAGGTTTTGCTGGCCTCTCTTGCTATCCGTGCTTCTTCAGCAGTGGCGATCGCGGTTGATTGATTAATACTCATAGCAAGCCTTCCATATTTGTTCCCTCTAGTCTACCTACAGCCGTGAGTTACTGCTACTTCTAGGCTGTAGGGTATGATAAAATATTGGCAAAAGAGGGATAAATTGAGGAAAATTATCGATGCAAATTACAATCGACTTACCGCCAGACCTGGAACAAGACCTCATCCGTCAAGCGGAGCAATCTAATATTCCCCTATCGACCTTAATTCTGCAAGTATTACGCCACAGGATCGAAACCTCAACAATTTCATCTTGCCAATGGCCAGAGGAGATCTTATCTTATCAAGGAGTCTCGGACTTTCCGGCTTTCGAGTCCTATCGGGATGAACTGCTTCCCCCTCGCGAACAGGAACTCTTTTGATGCAATATCTCCTTGATATTTTTCCTTCTATTACTATTTACAAAATCTGTAGGGGCGAACGGCTGTTCGCCCCTACATGCTTTAATAGCAAAGAACAGGTTTTGTTATTCTGTTGTCACAGCATATACTGTTAACTCAACTTAACCAACATCTCCACCATCATCACCATCACCTCCCAAAGCAGTGCCAGCTATAGCTCCTAGTTTTGCACCAGCAACTGCTCCAGGTGGGCCCATAGTTATGAGACCCCCAATTCCTACAATTGCTGCACCTACCGCTGCTCTTACAGTGTATCTTACGGCTGACTTTCCTGCCTCTTCTGCTAATTCTCTGCCATAACTCTTTTCTTTCTTGCTCATAGTCTTACCTCCAGTTTGTCAATCTATAGAACTTCAATAAAATTGAAGCCATGATGAAACGCAGCGCTGCAAGCTATACTCTTACTATGTCTTAATCACTATGGATTTGTCCACTTTAAAAAAGTGCTATTTTGCACCTAAAAACTGGCTAGATGAAACCCTTTTTGTAGGAAAATGTATGGAAATGTTCCCCAATCCTTCAAAAAAGTGATATGCTATACCAAACATTCCCTTGATAGACTCTCATGGATATTGAGAAAATGTTACAATTTGCTGAGAGAGCCGTTGACGAAATTGTGTTTACAAACAGAGGTAGGCACATGGACGATCTAGAGAAAGCTGTACTTCGAGGCACTCTAAGGCGAAAAACATACAAAGAAATTGCCAAAGAACTTGAATGCTCTGATAGCCATTTGAGAGAAGTAGGATCGGAATTGTGGAAAATAATTTCAGAAGAATTAGGAGACAAGATCAGTAAATCAAATTTGCGTTCTGAATTGGAAAAACTTCAAGTCTCGATATGCTCCAGCGATTGTGTACAACAGATAGACTCGGTTATTTATTCTGGAGAACCAAGGGATAATTCAGGTGTATCACCAAAATCTAACTGTCAACGTCACGATTTAAGTGAAATGCCAGAATTGGATACTTTCTACGATCGCGCCTCTGAACTCGACACGCTCAAAACCTGGATATTACAAGAGCAATGTCGTATCATCGCGCTCATGGGTATCAGTGGCATTGGCAAAACGCAACTCGCACGGCAACTCGTCGAGCAGATCCAATCTGAATTTGAATCTGTGATTTGGCGCAGTCTCGAACATGCTCCCCCGTTTGCTCAGTTAGAAGCGGACTTCATCCAAGTCTTCTGTTCTCCTCAACCTGAAGATGCTTCTGCTGAGAAGAAAAAAGAATTACCCCTAATTAAATATTTACAAAAACATCGCTGCTTGATTATATTGGATGACATCCACAACTTATGTTGTCCTGGAGAACTGGCAGGAAAATATAAACCCGGTTACGAACCGTATAAATCCTTCTTCCGGAAAATCAGAACTTTACCCCATC
>NZ_JAGHZH010000121.1:0-30944 GCF_017746885.1 Roseofilum sp. SBFL
AAATTTTGATTGAAGCGAGTCATCAACATCCCCATTGGGACTCGAATAAAAACGGGAAGAGTCGCTTAAACAATCTCCGTCTACTTCTTCTTCCTTTGATGTGCTTTAACTTAATTCTCTCTTGGTTAGAGGTCTTTCCTAACCCTTTACCCTATCAATCTACTTTTGTCAAAAAATTTGATTGATGACACGCCCTAGTAAATGGGATAGGTGCGCTATTCAACGCACCTTACTGCCATGGCTGGCCCTGAACCAGACTGATCGTTAATTAAGATTACGACCATTTACCAGTTTCCGACTCTTCCGGTTTAGTCTCTGATTCAGTTGGCATATCTGGCTGATCCTCATCAGTGCCATTGCTGTGGCCATTCTTAGCCAAGGGTTTCTTCAATAGACCCGATAAATTCCCCAGAGCTGATAAACCACCTGAACCACCACTAGATCTTGTCGGTTTTTGGGGTCTTTCTCCTTTCAGGAGGAATGCTTCCAAGTTTTTCACCGCAATATAGAGGTTCGGTGTAATCACCAAACTGAGGATAGTTCCCAACAGCATTCCCCCAAAGATGGCAGTTCCCAAAGACCAACGACTGCTCGATCCTGCTCCGGATGCTGTGACCAGGGGCCAGAACCCAACTAGGGTGGAAAAGGCAGTCATTTGAATGGGTCGGAATCGCTGTTCGGCTGCTTGCGTGGCTGCTCTGGTAAAATCTAGACCCTTTTCATGGAGTTGGTTGGCAAACTCAACAATCAGAATTGAGTTTTTGGAAGCTAACCCGATGAGCATCACGAGGGCAACTTGGCAGTACACATCATTGGTGACCACCGGCCAAATTCCCCCCGCTTGAACGATATTGGCGCGGAACCAGACAGCAGAGAGCGCACCGAGGACAGACAGAGGTACGGACAACATGATAATGGTGGGGTCAATGTAGCTCTCATACTGAGCTGCTAAGACCAGGAATACCATCATAAAGCCGAGACCAAAGATAATTGGTGCGCTGCCTCCAGAGGCTTTTTCTTCTAGGGCAGTTCCTTGCCAGGAGTAGCCAAAACCAGGGTCTAGGACTTCTGCTGCTGCTTTTTCCATGGCGGCGATCGCCTGTCCAGAGCTGTAGCCTGGAGCTGGCCCCCCTTGAATTTTAATCGACCGGAAGATATTGAAATGTTGGATCACCTCCGGCCCGGTAAACTCCGTCAGCTTAATCAAACTGCCCAAGGGCACCATTTGACCGTCCCTAGAGCGTACATAAAACTGATTGATATCTTCTGGATCGGAGCGATAGGGGGCATCCGCTTGGGCATAAACGCGATATTGCCGTTGACCGAGGACAAAGTCATTCACATAGCTCGATCCCAGATAAATTTGCAGGGTACGGAAGATTTCAGTGACATCTACATTCAAGGCATTGGCGCGATCGCGCAATACTTCGATTTGTTTCTGGGCTTTATTGGCGGTAAACAGGGTATATGCTCCGGCCACTGCTGGATATTGCTCAGAGTTTACTGCCCCAATCAGACGATAGGCATTATCGAGTAAATCTTGAATGGAAGCATTTCCAGTTCGGTCTTGCAATTGGAACTCAAACCCTCCAGTACTCCCCATCCCTTGGACAGGGGGGGCATTCACGGCAATGGCAAAGACCTCCGGAATCGTTGCTAGAGATTGATTAACACGGCCGAGTACCCCATACACAGACTGTTCTGGACTAGGACGCTCATCCCAGGGTTTCATCATGACAAAAAAGACTCCTTGACTGGGGTTTTGTCCGTCGAAACTAAACCCGGCGGCCCCAAAGGTATATTCCACTTCTGGCAGGGTACGAATTTTTTCTTCTACTTTTCGGCTAACTTCTGCGGTGTAGTTCAGCGATACCCCATCAGGTGCTTGATAAATCACGATAAAATAGCCTTGGTCTTCTTGGGGTACAAATCCACTGGGCACTGAATTGTACATGAATACTGTGGCGACCAAACCCGCGATAAACACCGCCATCACTAAGAGGTTAATCCGGGTCAGAAATTGAATCAATCCCCCATATCGACGCTCTACCCAGCCAAACCCTTGGTTAAATTTCTCAAATAGCCATGCTAAGGGGCCGTGATTGTCTTGTCGGGGACGCAAGAGCAACGCCGACATGGTAGGAGAGAACGTAAGAGCGTTAAAGGTTGAACAGGCGATCGCAAAGGCAATGGTTAAGGCAAATTGCTTAAAGATAATCCCGGTGGTTCCAGGGAAGAAGGAGACGGGAATAAACACCGCCATCAACACCGCAGAAGTAGCAATCGTTGCACTCGTTAGCTCTTCCATGGCATCCAATGCCGCTTGCCGAGGGCGCATTCCTTCCTCAATTTTGGTGGAAACTGCCTCCACAATCACGATCGCATCATCGACCACCAGACCGGAAGCCAGGGTAAAGGCAAACAAGGTCATGGTATTAATTTCAAAACCTGCCACCATCAACCCCGCAGATGCTCCAATCAGAGCCACTGGAATGGCGATCGCCGGAACCAGAGTCGAGCGCCAGTCCTGGAGAAAGACAAACAGAATCAGAATCACTAACCCAATGGCTTGGAAGAGGGTGGTAACGACTTCTCGCAGAGATTGATTAATAAAGGTCGTCGTATCATAGGCAACTATCATATTTAGACCGGGAGGAAAATTTTCCGCCAACTGAGCCATTTCTGCTTTCACTGCATTCCCGGTTTCCAGAGCATTCGACCCAGGTAACTGATAGATGGCAATTCCCACCCCTGGATTAGTATTTAAAAGGACATCTACCGTGTAGTCTTGCGCTCCCAGTTCCACTCGACCAACATCTTTGAGCTTAACCAGGCTTCCTCCTGGCCCAACACTGAGTACCAATTCTTCAAAATCACTGACATCGACAAATCGCCCCACTGCTCGCAGGGGAATCTCAAACTGTTGATCTTCTGGAGCTGGAGCTTGTCCGATTTTCCCCGCACCCACTTGAATATTTTGCTGTTGCAGAGCGTTCGCTACATCAGAAGCCGTCAATCCCCGTGCTGCCATTTTATTTGGGTCTAGCCAAATTCGCATGGCATATTTGCGATCGCCGAGTATAGTCGCTTGCCCCACTCCTGGAAGCCGTTTGAGTTGGTCAAGCACCGACAAATCGAGATAGTTACTCATGAATATCTCATCATAGAGATACTTCCCGCTCTCATCTTTATCCGAGGAAAAACCGAGTACCAACAGAATACTTGGCGATGCTTTCTCCGTGTTCACCCCCGTTTGCCTCACCTCTGCCGGAAGTTGGGCTTCGGCAGCAGAAACGCGGTTTTGCACATTGACTTGGGCAATATCCCGGTCTACATCTTGGGGAAACGCTACCCGAATGGAGGTCAAACCGGAGTTATTGGTGTTGGAGTACATATATTTCATGTTCTCCACGCCATTAATTTCCCGCTCAATAATGGTCGTGGTTGTCGTTTCTGCCGTTTGTACGTCTGCCCCAATATAGGCTGAGGTCACTTCTACTTCAGTGTTGGCTAACTGAGGCAGTTGGGAAATAGGAAGCAGAGGGAGACAGATGGCCCCAACCAATACAATCAGGATGGAGCAAACCGTGGTTAAGACCGGTCGCTTGATGAAATTGTCAGCAATACTTAGGAGCATAGGTCATCGGTCAAGACAATCAAGGGGCATGAAGGAAGCTCAACCTTCAACTGGCATTGAAGTTTCTCCAGTTTATCTTAAGGTTGGATTTTCACAAGATCGGCACGTTACATTCCCCTATTCCCCCATTCCCCCACTCCCCCTCTGTCGTCTACTGAAACGCTGATGGGATTGGGGGCGATCGTCATGGGCAGGACTTCTGATTGTCCGCAAAACCTCCTTTGGCTTACTATTTTCCACAGCCCTAGAATCACCTGAAATCGTTGCTACTCCTGTGGTGGTGTCCGCATTTTGCCAACAGATTGCGGACTTTGATTTAACCAGCTATAATACAAATATCTACAAACAAATACTACAACACTACATACCATTTAAGTGAGGAGTACGAAAATGGCTGATGCAATGCCTACTAGAGAAGGGGTTTTTTTGTGTTCACGAGATTTAGACGTAACAGGGAATAGAGTCTTTAATCATCACTTTTTGCTGATTGTAAGTAGTAATGATTACCTGAAATCACTGGGTTGTGACACCAAGGCTAACTATCTTACCATCTCTGGTATAGAGAGTGATGGACGCTTAAAGCTCGTTTACAACTATGGCTTGGACACTGATGCTTGTACTAAAGGCGAACGTGATTTTCAATGCAAACCAGTTAGATGTCCAGACGGATGTGATTATAAGGGGTTTATAAAAAGACTTGTTGACCAGGCAGAGTGTTATGTGAAGAATTCAGCAGCTCATAAAGTGAGTTACGTTTTCTATAAACAAAACTGTGCTACTTTTACAACCAGTATGTTAGTTCATGCTGGAATACCTTATCCAGAAGTCGTAAAACTCGCAGATTTTCGTGGATGGGACGTGGGAGAAGATAAGTGTATGGAGGAGTGGTTGTTTAGATAATAGATGCAGCCAACTCTACAGGTCAGTCGTAGTGCCGTGATACAGCTAAAATAGTGCATTAGAAAATCGCTAGGGTTCTTGAAATTTGTGAATTTAAGCAAAATCCTATTGCCTCATTTTAGTCGTGTCACGGCACTACGGCTAACTAGGGCGCTAGAAACCGGGTTTCTACGAGAATCTGGGAGAAGAGCCAGAAAATTGGGCACAAACCCGGTTTCTTCCTACGGAGCCTACAAAGAATCCGGATCGATATTTAACTGTCGCAGTTTCTCCCGTAGCTGTTGTAAATCGGATTCGGCGCGATCGCGCTCTAAATCAGCACCGTCGGCTCTTTGCTGTTGGCGATCGCGCTCCAACTCAGCACTGTTAGCTCTGTCTCGCTCTAGTTCTTTTTCCTGACACTGGCGATCGCGCTATAATCGTGAAGTTATACAATCGATCGCTCCAGCTATGAGTCATGGATATTGTGATTACTCTGAATTCAGAATTGGAAACATTACTTCGTGCTAAAGCCACTCAGCGAGGTGAAGATATTAACACAGTGGCATCTGAGTTATTAGCTCATGTTTTAGCTGGAGAAGAGCAAAGCTCTCCAGTGCAAGAAAAGTCCTCTAGAACCAAGGTTCAAATTTTTAAGGATTTGTTTGATGACGAGACCTCTGTACCCATCAACTTAGATTTAGATAGCGATCGGGCGAAATGGGAATATCTACAGGAAAAATATGATTTATGAAAGTATTACTCGATACTAATATTATTTTAGATTATGCTCTTGAACGACAACCCTTTTTCTATGATAGTGAAGAGATTTTTACAGCCATTCAAAATCAGCAAGTGACTGGGTATGTTTCTGCCTCTACTCTTAGCGATTTATACTACATCATCCGTAAAAAGAAGGGAAAAGAATGGGCGATCGCTTTCGTGACTCGTTTGGTTCATTTGTGTGAAGTAGCCAGATGCGATCGCCAAACCATTGACATCGCTCTAAAAGCAAATTTTAATGATTTTGAAGATGGGATTCAATATGGTGCTGCTATTGTCAATCAATTGGATACGATTATCACTCGAAATATTCAAGATTTCCCCGTTACTGATATCCAAATTCTGACGAGCGATCGCCTGATAGAACAAATTAGCGATCGCCGCTCGTGAAACGACAAAGAACGGAGTCTAGAAACCGGGTTTGTACGAGAATCTGTTAGTTCTTTAGTGTAGGTTGCTCCTCCATCCTCTACAATCAATGTAAACAGCGCCAGCAGTGCAGAAAGTCAAAGAGTTTCAAGGAGTAGTTATATTGAGACCACTTGCAAAAAATCTTGAGGAGTTAAAATAGGAATACCTCTAAAGGGATGAAGTTCTAACAAATCCTTATCTCCAGTGATACAGCAGTTTCTCCTGTTATGGAGTACAGTCTAATTCTCAAAACGCAAGTACCACAACCTATTCCCTATTCCCTATTCCCTATTCCCTAGCGCGAAGCGCTGTAATATAACTCGCATTGCCCGATATCGCTACTTCCAGGAATTTGTTATCCTTGGGATCTCGACAACTATCAATAGTTTCAGTAATTTCAATAACTTCTGCTTCTCTATACAAGCTGGCTAAAAAGTCTTCACGAATTTTTGTCGAGATGTATCGATCAAATTTGGGACGACTTAAAACTTCACTTATCTCCAATATAATATCGCTAGAAATTAGGATAATTCCTTGGAATTTACTGGCTTGAAAAGCTTTCATTGCCGTAGATTCAGTCAAGATTAAAGCACTGACGACTACATTAGTGTCAATCACAATTCTGTTAGTTGTCATCCTTAAGAATTGAGTCGAGAATTTCTGGAGTCATGCCATTGGCAATGGCTTGCTTACTTGCGTCTTCCATGATTTCTAGAAGGGGCTTTTGATTCATCGCTTTTTTGAGCATTAGATTAATAAACATGACAATTTTCTGTTGTTGTTCCGGTTCCGATTCTCGGTAATGTTTGGCCAGTTCAGCATCTACTGGAATAGTAATAGTTTCCATCATCGGCTATGGGATTATTAATTGGGGACTATTGTAATCTAGCATTTTTAAGATAAAAGCCTACAAAGAATCCGGATCGATATTTAACTGTCGCAGTTTCTCCCGTAGCTGCTGTAAATCCGATTCGGCACTCTCAGCCCGCTCTGTGGCGCGATCGCGCTCTCGCACGACATCCTCATAAGTCTCGAACATTTCCCCAGTCGGCGCGAACACCTGCAACTGTTTCTCACTGGTACTAAAACTCACTCCCAATAAAGGACTTCTCCAACCCTCCATTTGAGGAATTTCGATTAATTTCCCTCCACTTCTCAACCATCCTTGCAGTTGATTGAGTTCCGGATCGTAGACATAATATTCTTCCACTCCATAGTAATCGTAAAACCGAAACTTATTCTCCATCCCTCCTTTGTCATTGCTCGGTGAGACAATCTCTATCGCCACTTGAGGCACGATATTTCCTTCTTCCCATTGTTTATAAGAGCCTCTATCTTTTTTCTCCACTCCCAAAACCACCATAATATCTGGCGCTTGGCTGGACGGTAATTTTTTTTCGGCTGCCGTTAACGTTTCCTTCTTTTTGGGATACCACAACAAATCTCCAGCCACAAACACATCTTGTCGCTCTTTAAACAGAACCGAAAATCCGCCGACAATCGTTGTCATTAAACGAAATTGAACCGTATTATCCGCCATCGGTTTGCCATCACTTTCTGGATAGAGTCGAGCTTCAATTTGCGCTTGAGAAAGCAATTCTTGTACCATCGTTTTCACCTTCCTATCGAGTTCTGACGATACCATAACCTAAGCACTCCTCCACTCCCCCACGACAGCGCAAAGCGCTGTACCTATTCCCCATTCTCTGAAGAACTCGGTAGGGTACTCGCATCCACTACAGGCGCACCATCGCGGAGTTTAACCACTCCTTCCGTGACGATGGTTTCGCCTCCCTGCAAGCCGTCCTGAACGACAAAGCTTTGCTCCGTAATACTACCTAGAGTGACTGGGGTTTGGGTTGCCACTGTTTTCCCTTCCGATTCATTCACAACAAACACAAAAGCTTGGTCACCAATACGCGTAACTGCTGTGGTGGGAATGGTCACACTGGATTTGTCTTCCCAAACTACTTTTGCCTTCACTAATTGATCGGTACGCAATTGATTTTCGGCATTGGCATAGATACCTTTAATGGTAATGGTTTGGGTCTCGGCATCGGTTTGTGGTGAAATGAAGGACACGGGTATAACTCCAATGGGTTCATTTTGTTGAGTCTGCAACTCAATTCGGGTACCAATGCGGACTTGGGATAAGCGGTCAATGGGAATCTGGATCAGGACTTCTAAAGGTTGGGATTGACTGACAGTAGCAAGAAGGGTTTGGCTATCGACAAAATCCCCAACGTTGACTGGAACATTGCCTACGGTTCCTGAAAATGGGGCGTTAATTTCATAAAATCCTAAGCGGGCTTCTTGTTCGGCTGCTTGTTGCCTGGTGCGTTGCAGTTCTTGTTGGGCACGAGCAATTTCAGCCTTCGCCCCAGCAATGACTTGATCTTGGGCAGCGAGTTGGGCATCTACGGAGGCAATCAGGCGATCGTAGGCTCGGCGAGTACTGACGACGGTTGCTTGAGCCGCTTCAATCACTTTATTTTGGTTTTCGACATCTGCTTGCGCTTGTAGATAAGAGCGTTCGGTTTGATCGGCAGTTTCTTGGGAAACCGCTCCATTGTCAGCTAGGGATTGATAGCGCTCATTTTCTAAGGTTTGGTAATCGAGTTGGGCTTGGCGGCGATCTAGTTCGGCTTCTTGGGAAAGTAGGGTGGATTTGGCGTTTTCCCAGTCGGCACGGGCGGAGTTGAGGTCTTTTTCGGTGGCAATACGGGCGCGTTCGGCGATCGCCGATTGTAAGCTACTTTTGGCGGTTTCTACAGCGGCTGTGGCAGATCCTACTTGGGCCAGTTGGGAATTTACGGCTGCCTGTTGTTCAATCGGATCGATGATAAACATCCGTTGTCCAGCGGTGACGCGATCTCCTAAATCCACATATCGCTCTAAAATATTCCCACTCACCCTAGGGCGCACATTGGCAATTTCTCTTGATACCAAGGACACATTATATTCTGTACCATCGCTGACCCGCCCCGATTCCACCTCTCCAAAGACTACTGGAACCGCAGGACGAGGCGTTGCCTGTACTTGTTCTTTGCCACAAGAGCCTAACAACATAGCACTGGCAATCAGAGGAAGAATCTTAAACGCAGTATGAATAGGATAATTGTTCATGGCAGGGATTATGCTAGAGCGTTCTTTTAACGCCAACCATTTTAGCTTCTGTCTGGTAAAGAGGCACTATAGCTTTATAATTGGGTAATGCCCGATTTCCTCGGGCGATCGCATCCTAAAACAAGGTCAATATTCCTTGATTGATATCCTGACTTAGAGAGACTACTGCATTATAATTATCTCGCAGTAGCTGTTCTAAATCTCCTGTTGAACAGTTCCCGGGCCGTATCCAGATAACCTTGGGAGGGAACCCTAATAAGATGCTTAACTCCCTACAATCCGTATCTTTAGTCACAATTAGATAATTGTTTCGACAAGCATACTCCCAACTTTTGCGATCGGGTACAGAGGCTAATCCAAGTTTATTAACATGCATAGAATTAGGATAAATACCTGCCAGAACATCAACTAAACGAGGCGATAGATTCTGGTCAAATAACAATATCATTACTCAACTACCATCATAAATCGTTCCCGTTGAGCCGCAAAACTTAAACAAGCGAGGAGTATCCTCTTGTATTCTAACGGGTAAGGCTAGTTTCTAATTGCATCCTGGGTTAGAAATTTCTTTTGGCGGGAACGTTGTTTTAATTGTTGTAAACTCTGCTGTAAATGGGCAACCGATTCAGATTCTATACCCCCATAGCGCCACTGCACATAGGCTTGGGGAATCCTCTCAATTACGTTCGTTGTTTCTAAGCCATACTTACCTTGCAAGCTTTCAGCATATTCTTGAGGGGTTTGCGCTGGATGTTTGGGATAACCTGCTTCTTTAAGAATGTCTAAGTATTGTTGATAAATTCGCTCCATGGGATGGAGTTTAGAGAGCCATCTTTGCCGTCTCCACTGTTGCCATTGCTTAAATAAGACCCAGAGCAAAAAGGAGATCGCGATCGCCAAGATTGAACCGATAAAGAACCCCGTCCAGCCACTGGAAATCAATTGCCACAGACGAATCAGTGACCGAACTAAAACAGTCATAATAAATGCCCCGATCGCCGTAAGAGCATTTTTCACCGGAGACGGTAACCAACCCGCAACCCAATTCCAAAACTGACGCAGGACGCTAAAGCTTTGATAATCAGAAATTGAGGGCGGAATTAGGGGATGACCGGGAATCGGGTCAAAGCTAAACCAACCATACTCTGGAAAATAGACTTCTGTGAGGGCAAAGGCATCAATATTACGAACCACATACAATCCGGTAAAGGGGTTAAATTCTCCTGGACCAAAGCCGACGGCTAGACGTGCCGGAATGCCAATTGCTCTCAACATTATGGTTAACGTAGTAGAAAAGTGATCCGGATATCCACCGTTATATTTGAAGAGAAAGGCTTCTACCAGGTCTTCATTGCCATCAAAAAAGGGTAATTCTGGCTCAAGACTATAGCGTTGTTTCAAATATTGAGCCAGATACAGAGCTTTTTCATAGGGATCGGTTAAGGGATTTTCTGAAGTCGCTAACGCTTCTTCTGTTTTCTGACGTACCCGCTCTGCAATTTCTGGAGGAATTTGCAGATACAGGTCACGAATATCTTGCGGATAGTCTGTCGAGGCTTCCCGCAAAACCGAGCGATCGCGATAGGGAACCTCAGAAATTACAGTGTACGTTAATCCTTCTCGTAGGTTAAGGGGCGATCGCAATGCTCCATGTTTATCTATCCCCACTTCTCGCGTAGGAAAGTATAGATCCTCAACTTGATATAACGCCGGTATCAGGTTGGGTAAACGTTCAACCACCGTATAGGTTTGCACCACTTCCCGACTTCTGGCTAATGAAGAAATGCGAGGCATGTAAAATTTATACGACCAAGATGGGCGTTCAACCAAGGCTGTACCCTCTTGCTCAATTTCCCATCCTTGACCGGTATAGCGATCGAACCCTAAAACTCGCCAAAATCCTTCTGCTTGAGAGCGAACCCGCAACATCACCTTGGGGGTCAGTTGCCCTCTCAAATTCTGGTTGATTTGACTATTAAACCCATAATAAAAGGTGTCATCCATTTGACCAGCTCCCTCACTAGGGGCTTCTCCTCCGCCCCCTTCACCCTCTCCATCCTCGGCGGTTTCTGGATTGATAATGGTTCCTGGCAATCCCTGAAAGCTTTGTTCTTCTTCTTGCATTAGGGGAGGTGCGCTGACCGGGAAATTGCGTAATTGATAGCCGGGAACCCTAGGAAAGGCAGCAAACAGAGCCATGCCTAATCCTAGAATCACTAAGAGCATAAATCCCAATTGTTTGGGTGCTAGTTCTGGTGCTAAGGGGGTACGCTTACGAGTCGTCGAACGCCAATTCCAGGTGAGAGGCGATAATCCAAGCCGCGAGCGATAATCTAAAACCAGAGTAGGCAGGGCAATGACCAGGAACAGGAATAAGAGGGGGGAAAAGGCTAAGGTTTGGCTCAGAGTTGCAGCGACACCAATTAAAATCAGCCCGATCATCATCGAATAGCCCAAGTCTTTGCGGCGTGGTAAGTCGAAACTATGTAAGACTTGGAGATGAACTAGCAGTTCAGCCAGAACCAGTCGGGTATCGTTGAGTTGGGTAAACAGGTTTCCGAAAAATACAAAGAGGGCAATTAACATGCCAATGGCGATCGCAAATTTCGTGACTACATTGCGATCCTTGCGTCGATA
Organism: Roseofilum sp. SBFL; assembly: GCF_017746885.1. NCBI lineage: Bacteria > Bacillati > Cyanobacteriota > Cyanophyceae > Desertifilales > Desertifilaceae > Roseofilum > Roseofilum sp. SBFL. The sequence goes on from NZ_JAGHZH010000121.1 coordinate 11,474, forward strand.
CCAACTCCACAGGGCCCCGATCGTACCCACAGGAACAGCCCACAGACTCATTTGGCTTCCTGCTGCCACATCAGTGGCCATAATTCCCACACTCACTAAGGCCTGAACCAATAGTCTTAAGAACATGGATTCTTCAGCCACGGGTTTTGGAAGGCGCTCTACATGCTTCCACAAATTCGATAAGAAGGGAAAATTTGATCTCTGGCGCGTCCCTGATGAGTTTGCCATAGGTTGTATCTGGTTACGCTTGCTAATTTAAAGCTAAGAGCTAGTGTAACAAGATTTTTTGTCTTTGGTATCTGAATTCAGGGTTAAGATTCCGTATGGGTCGGTTGAATAGCAAACATCAGGGGCGCTTCAGGATTATTTTCTAGCTCAATGACCAAACTGTAGGGGCGATCGCCAATAATATCAAATAACTCTACACTTAGATATCCAGGATCGCAGCGTTTGGAGATTGCCTGTCTACCTTCACCTTGAAACTGCACTGTTCCAGCACAAGGCAGAAACGCTTCTACCCGAAGTTGAGATTTCTGTTCAGTCCGGGTATAATGAGCTGCAACTTTCAAGGATCCAAGTTCCGTTTCCCAGTTCCGTTCTATGGAGGTTTGATTGACAACGGGAGTTAGGGTTAGGGTTTGGAGAATTTTTTGGGCGGCTAATAGAGAAAGCAGCATTTTTTGCGATTGTTGGACTTCCTCATACACTAAAGTCGGACGAGATTTTTGGGGAGAGCGCAATTCACCCAATAATAACGGACGGGCTATCCGGTTTAAAGTCAGAAACTCATTGGGAAATAAATTCTCTACTGCTTGCACCAATTTTGCCCCCTCTTCCAGAGTAGACTGGGCAACTTGCTGACATTGATCGAGTAATTGAGTCAGCAAAGACTCAGGGAGTTGTACAGGAACGGGAAAATTTAACTGTTTGAGCTGTAGCATCCAAGGTTGAGAAAGAACAGGGGGAGAGGATACCACATCACAGGGGTCATCCTCATAGTCCATCATCGTTGTTTCCCAAGGAAATAAGGGAAGATTCGATTGCATTTCAGCTTGAATTCGTCGCTTTAATAAAGCCTGGAAACGGTCTTGCACGGCGGGGATCTCTCCTATCTCTAAAGGTGGGCCCTCTGGGGTTAAATGGGGGGGATAGATGCCATCGATATCTTCAGACTCTAAGGGATCGAGTGCCTCCCAATCCCAAGATGATTCATCGGGTTGATCTATCCATCGGGATGGATTGGGATCGGAATGGGAACTTGATGCTAGTTCTTCTGAAACTGGGGAAGAGTCATCCAATGGAGGATTGAGGAGCCAAGTAAAAAGGGCTTCAATTTTGGCTTCTGGGTCTTTATTCATGGCAAATTTTGAATTCTCCGGATAATTAGGCATTGCGGATCGCCCAAGCTTTCGCTAGGATTTTGATCCATCGTTTTTGAATTTGAGTGAGTGTACAGTCGAGTTGATCGGCGATCGCTTCATCATCAACCCGATCTTGTTTCAGATTAAGGTGTTTTCTCTGCTCTTCAGTAAGCTTGTTGGTAAAAGTTTCCCACTCTTGAGGCATTAGCCCTAAATTTTGTTCTAAACTTGCTTCTAACCATTCATGTACTAATTGCCAATGGGGGCCTAGGGAAAACCGTTCTAAGTGATATTTAAACCGTTGTTGTAGATAATCCCGTTCCCTAGGCGTAATCTCTAAAATCCATTCAATTTGTGAAGTGGCTAAATCCAGTAAACGGAAGACGAAATAATCGGCACATTTTTGCTGACTGCGTTCTTCTAGATACTCTAAAAGCATTTGCACAACTTTTTCAGTAATTTCATCGGCTTCTGGGATCTGTACCTGGTTACTGATAGCCTTACGGACTTGAGAAAGTGCAGGACTTGACCACTCGGAATCGGAGTCCGAACTACCTCCTTCTGAAGCCGTTTCAATATCGACTAGCTCTTCTGGAGGTTGTTGTTGAGAAAAGGTTTGCGCTCGTAAAATAATCAGTTGTTGCGAGCGATTCCCTTTCAGACGAATTCGGCGTTTAGCATAGCGCTCTGCAAAGGCCATGAATTCAGCAATGTCTAACCGAGTTTTTGGGTGATAGTTGAGGGGAAGTTCGGTTTCACGGCGAAAGGCATTGAAAGCTTCGAGGTAAAAGGCTTGTAAAAAATCCTCAATTAAGGTGGTGCGAGCTGCATAACTGGCTGACCGATAAGATGGATTTATATAACCATAAACGATCGCGGCTAAGGTACTATGGAGATCTTGACGGCCCTTAACCGATCCTTGCTGGTAATAGTGTAAACATTGTTTAAGGCGAAGTTGAGCCAGCTTTTTAGCCCACTCTTCCACTTCCCCTGACATTTGAATCCGTTGACTCTCCACGCAAATTCGAGTCACTTCAGTCGCTAACCGATGGGCGACTTCCCGACAGTTACGTTGTCCCGCTTGGGTTGAATTCTGGAGTTGTTGCCATAGGAGTTCAAAGATAGTTGTAAAAATCTGCTCCACAAGTTCCTTTCTCCCCCCCTAACCAAAGTGATTTGCTTAGATGAACGTAACACACCTTGGGTTGAGCTGCTTTTAGAAGAGGTTAATTCTTGTCTGTTGCTTGTTTCCATAGGCTAGACTAGGGATCTAGGACACTCTCTTCTGTCATTCTCCGAGGAATTATAGTGAATTCGATTAAGATTGATACAATCATGATTGATCCATGGTAGATACTGTCTTGGATGTCAAGGGGAGGAGATCGGGACGGAGATCGGAGCGGAGATCGTGTAATTGGGGTCAAAAGGCTTTTGGGACTTCAACAAGGCAAACGCCAAATGAAGAAGTTTACGCATAACGAACGAAAATATGGGTAAACCTGCCTCTACTCTCCCACTATGCATCGATCCTTGGAGTGGGTACGGGATCTTGGTACTCTACACCGTGTGATCTGGGTAGCTGAATTTGGGAAGAATTGCTGAATTAGGCCTTAATTAAGGCTCAACACGGTAGACTCATAGAGAGCAATAATTTTATGGGTTACTTCGTCGATACTCAGGTTATCTGTGAGAATCTCGATCGCCTGGGGACTTTTCTGTAAGGGAGCAATTTCTCGGTGACTGTCGGTATAATCTCGCTCACGAATGTCTTGCTCCAATTGTTCAGTGCTAGGAAGGGTCTGGGATGAGTGGGAGGATTGAGCTAAGTAATCCCGCTGTCGTCTTTTCGCCCGTTCTTCAACTGAGGCTGTGAGGAAAATTTTCAGGTCAGCTTCAGGAAAGACGTGGGTTCCGATATCCCGTCCTTCGGCCACGAGTCCTCCTCGTTTTCCCCATAACTGTTGTTGCTCAACCAGCTTCTGGCGCACAGCTCCTAAACTGGCGATCGCCGAAACTTGAGCGGTTACTTCTAAAGACCGAATCACTTCGGTAACATTTTGATTATTAATAAAGACTTGGCGCGGGCCACGGGTGCCTTTTTCGAGATAAGCAACTCGGCTACTACCTCCTGCGGTTCCAGGATAAAAATCTTGCGATGATGTTGGGACGAATGGCCGTTGATCTCTATTGTCTGACCAATCTGGGGCACAGTCAAAGTGAATCTCACATTCACTGACTAATTCGACAATAGCGGGTTCGTCAGTTAAGGCAATTCCGGCTTGTTGCACTAACCAAGTCACGGCTCGGTACATGGCTCCCGTATCTAGATATAACAGGCCGAGTTGTTCGGCCACTTGGCGAGCAATAGTTGATTTTCCGGCTCCTGCTGGGCCATCGATAGCAATGATGGGGCAGCGGTCGCACAAGATAATATTATCAATCAAACGAGTAGAACCCACTTTAGCTGCAACACTTAATAATCCCTCAAAAAGGATCGTCTGTAAAGGTTCTAGGGTCTGAGGATCGACTAAATCTGCATATTCGATCTGTACATTCGGCATGGTTTTGGCGATCGCCTCAAATGCACCGATTAACCCTTCGCGGGTGCGATCGCCGTTTTTAAACGCCGTTTCTGCGCTCTTAAGTCCTTGATATAAAACTAAGGCTTCTTCGCGATCGCGATCGCTTAAATACTGATTGCGAGAACTCATAGCTAATCCCGAAGCTTCCCGCACTGTCGGACAACCAATAATCTCAACTCCCAAATTTAGATCTCGCACTAACTGGCGAATAATCGCCAGTTGTTGAGCATCTTTTTGGCCAAAATAGGCTCGATGGGGACGCACTACATTAAATAACTTCGTGACGATAGTTGCCACTCCCTGAAAATGGCCCACACGAGTTTGGCCACAGAGGACCGAAGTCATCGATTTTGGAGGAATAACCAGAGTTTGGGCGATCGAATCGCCGACAATCCCCATTGCCTCTGGAGTAGGTGCAAAAACCACATCTGCCCCAGCTTGGCGACACAGTTCGTAGTCGTGCTCTAAATTGCGAGGATAGGTCGCTAAATCTTCATTCGGCCCAAATTGAAGTGGATTAACAAAAATGCTGACTATTACGCGATCGCTTTCTTGTCGCGCTAACTCAATTAAACGCAAATGCCCCCCATGAAGCGATCCCATGGTGGGGACAAGAGCAAAAATCGCAGAGGGAGACTGCTGCCGTAAATAGGTTTGAAGAGCAGCAATCGTTTTGTACAGATGCACAGTCGACTCGTTATGAATGGTGTACCAGGTTAGGTTTACCAGAAGGAGAATTTATCCCAACTCGGCCTCTTGCATAAGTGAACAGACAATGAATAGAAATGCAATAATCCTATATTCTTAATGATTATTGCATTTCATGCCTATTGCCTCATTCCTGCAAGAAGTCTACTATCTTTCCAGGATTTCCACCCGTACTGGAGCAACCCCCGTACTGATTAATCCCAGTTCTTGGGCTGCTCCTTTAGACAGGTCAATAATGCGGTTCCGAACATAGGGGCCACGGTCATTAATACGTACAACTAAGGAACGACCATTATCTATGTTGGTGACACGTACTATTGTACCAAAGGGTAAATTCCGATGGGCAGCCGTTAACCCATATTGGTTATAAATTTCCCCATTAGCGGTTAAATTACCATGGAAGCCGGGCCCATACCAAGAAGCCCAACCACTAATGGCTTGAACCGCAACTAATTGCCTCTCGGAAGACAGGGTATTGTGGGGTTCTTTAGCAGGAGCCATGACTGGTTTACCATAGACTTCTTCAATGGGAGGGGCATTCCCGAGAAGGCGGCGTAGCCGGTTAGTGGCTTGAACCGCATCTTGGGTAGAGTCATTGGTTGTATCGGGTAAAATTACATCTTGGCCCATGGTCACTAGGGTTTGCTCTTGGGCTTGAATGAGATAAGTTTCTAAGTCTTCATCCCATTTAAGAGCGATCTCCTGGGCATCTTCTACCGTTCTCACCCATTCGGATAGTTTTTCGGCGACTTGCTCTGCGTCTTGAACCGGTTCAGTATCCGATAAATTGACCATGGAAACTGGGGTGGTTGATAAGGGGGCCGCAGTTTCCTGGGTTATTTCTTGAGTAATGGGTTCGCCCAGAAAGGTGAGGACAGGAATATTTTGAACATATAAGGTAGCGGCTGCCTGTCCATTGAGGGTATGGGGATAAATCTTGGTAACAGAAGTTGGCTGAGTCTGTGTAGCGCTGATCATCTCCGGGTCTGGGTTCTGAGCAATGCTCTGACTTTCACCGGTTTCAGGGGTATTGGAAGTCTCCACCTCTGGGAGTTCCGAAGCGGTCAGATTTTGTTCTTCTTGTTTTTGTTGGGCGATCTCCTCCGACTCAGGAGCCATACGATTAGCAAGCCGATCGTTGGGTTCTGCATGACTAGAAGTCCCCGAGCCTAGGGTCAAGAGGAGAGCAGAAACGGTTAAGCTTTTCCAAAGATGTTGGTTCATAAAGTCTTGGGTGATTAGGACAAAAGAGGCAGAGTCTGAACTCTGATATGCCATCTGAATTTACGGTTGTTATCAGATTGACTTAGCCCTACTTTTCCCGCTCCAACAGAGGGTAGAATAACCTTCAGTTGTGGAGGGTTTTAAGTTTCTTAGTCTAAAAATCGAAATCGTTATGAATTTGGTTTTTAGGTTGAACAGCGATAGGCTATCACAATTTTTTGGGGTTGGGGAAGGCCGCGATCCCCAAAAAACTAAGTAAAAGTACGCTGTATGGATTGCCCAGACTAAGGTACACCCTGCGATCCCACGATAGATAAGAATATTTGATATATGCCTCAACTTACAGGTAAATAGGGAGCAGAAACCATGGATTATCAGGAGTCAGGAGTAAATATTGAGGTGGGTCGGGCGTTTGTGGGCCAGATTCGTCGTTGGGTTAAAAGTACCTATCGCCCTGAAGTTTTGGGGGGACTTGGTGGATTTGGGGGCTATTTTCAGTTGCCGGGAGGATATTCAGAACCGGTGTTAGTTTCAGGAACTGATGGGGTAGGAACTAAGCTCAAAATTGCCCAAGCGTGCGATCGCCACGATACGATTGGCATCGATCTAGTCGCCATGTGTGTTAATGATGTGCTGACTTCTGGCGCTGAACCTCTGTTTTTTCTGGATTATCTCGCTACCGGACAGTTAAATCCAGAACAGTTAGAACAAGTCGTGTTTGGTGTTGCCCAGGGATGTAAGGATGCCGGATGTGCCCTGCTAGGGGGCGAAACCGCGGAAATGCCAGGATTTTACTCGATGGGAGAGTACGATTTAGCGGGCTTTTGTGTGGGAATTGTGGAAAAGAAAAATTTATTAGATGGCTCGAAAGTGCGTTTAGGGGATGTGGCGATCGCCTTAGCGAGTCAGGGGGTTCACAGTAATGGCTTTAGTTTGGTTCGCTCCATTGTGGAAACTCAAGGCTTAAGTTGGAATGCGATCCCCAAGGGATTAGATAAATCGTTGGGTGAGCTATTATTAACCCCGACAAAAATTTATGTTAAACCGATTTTAACTGCCCTGGCTGAAGGTTTAGATATCCATGGAATGGCCCATATTACCGGTGGGGGATTGCCCGAAAATTTACCCCGTTGTTTAGGTCAAAATCAATCCATTTCTATCAATTGGAGTGCCTGGGAAATTCCGCCCATTTTCCAATGGTTAGCTGAAGCTGGATCGGTGGTGCAAGAAGAAATGTTTAATACGTTTAATATGGGAATTGGATTTGTGGTGTTGATCGATCCCGAACAAGCAGAGTTTGCCCTCAATACCTTTGATTCGCAAGGGATTCAAGCGTTTGAGATCGGTAAAGTCGTGGCAGGAAACGGGGAGTTAATTAGCGATAATGCGACCCATCACTGACGCGATCGCTAGATTTTTCTTTCTGGAGTGAGCTAAAACCTGATACCCTAGATAGAGAGAGTCAGGATCATCAACTAAGGGAGCATTTATCGTGGCTATTTTGCCCGCAACTCAAGAGCGTTTACAGCTTAAACATTTAAGCAATCCTAACCAGTCAGCATCTACAGCAGACAGACAAGATGTCATCCAGGGATTAAGTCAAGATCGGAAGACTCTACCCCCTAAGTATTTCTATGATGAGTATGGCTCTCAGTTGTTCGAGCAAATTTGCCAGCTCCCCGAATATTATCCAACTCGTACAGAAGATTCTATCCTCAAACAATATGCTGATGAAATTGCTCGGATGACAGGTGCTTGTGAATTGGTAGAGTTAGGAAGTGGAAGTTCCACTAAAACCCGTCGCTTGTTAGATGCGTATCAAGGTTTGACCAATTCCCTACACTATATTCCCATTGATGTCAGTGGTAGCATTCTGACTGAAAGTGCCCAACAGTTGCTTAAAGAGTATCCTAGTCTAAAGATTCAAGGATTGGTGGGAACCTACGAACAAGCCTTAGTAGAACTAGAACGAACCCCTGCACCCTCTCGGATGGTATTCTTCTTGGGGAGTACCTTGGGCAATTTGAATGCTCAAGAGTGCGATCGCTTCTTCGACCATATTCTAGACGCTCTACACATGGGCGAATATTTCCTCCTCGGTGTAGACTTACAAAAGCCCAAAGAGATTATCGAAGCCGCGTACAATGATGCTCAAGGCGTTACTGCTGAATTTAATCTCAACATGCTAGAGCATCTCAACCAGCGTTTTGGGGGCAATTTTAAACGACAAAATTTTGAACATTGGGCCTTTTATAATCAGGAACTCAACCAAATTGAGATGCATTTGCGCTGCTTAAACCCTCATACCGTTGATTTACAAGCTCTCGATCTCCAAGTTGGGTTTGTATCTGGAGAAACAATCAGAACAGAAATATCACGTAAATTCAATCCACAGGAAGTTCAAGTAGAACTCGCAGGAAAAGGTCTAAAACCGGTTGCTGCTTGGAGCGATCCCAACGACTGGTTTGGATTAATTCTCTCTCGAAAAGTATAAAAAATCATGAAGACACTCCTGTCACTACCAACTCCAGAACTGGATAAGTGCGATCGCAAAACCCTCCTGGACTATTTTGAAAATTCCTGGGAATTAGAAGAAATTCTCATGAAAAGCTTAGTCCATGAGGAGAGCTTTTACCTCAATCCCGATCCCCTCAGAAATCCCATTATTTTCTACCTCGGACACTCTCCCGTGTTCTACATCAACAAACTCATTCGGGTAGAATTATTAGACCAGCGCATTAACCCAGACTATGAAATCCTCTTTGAAATAGGAGTCGATCCCAGTAGTCCAGAAGAGCTAGAAGAAGCGATCAAAACCATCAATTGGCCGCAAGTCGAACAAGTTTGGGACTATCGCGAGAAAGCCAAAGAAACCATTACCGAAGTCCTGAAAACCTTTCCCCTAAATCTTCCCATTACTCAAAACCATCCCCTTTGGGCTTTAATCATGGGAATGGAGCATAACCGGATTCATTTTGAAACCTCTTCCATGTTGCTCAGACAATTCTCGGTTGACCACTTGAAATGTCCTAAAATCTGGCAATATGCACCTTCCAATCAAACCCTTCCTGAAAATAAAATGATTGCCGTTTCTGGGGGAGTTGTTAATCTAGGAAAACCTCAAACGTCCAATACCTACGGTTGGGATAGCGAATATGGAACTCGAACCGTAGAAGTCCAACCTTTTTTGGCCAGTCAGCATCTGATTACCAATCGAGAATTCTGGCAATTTATCCAAGATGATGGCTATGAAACCCCAGAGTTTTGGGACAATGAACCTTGGAATTGGAAGCAAGAGAATAACATCAAGCATCCCAAATTCTGGATCGCTCAAAATAGCAGTTATCAATATCGCACCCTCTTTGAGAATATAGACTTACCCCTAGATTGGCCCGTTGAAGTCAATCATTATGAAGCGATGGCTTATTGTCGCTGGAAAGGTGAAGGAACCCGCTTAATGAGTGAAGCAGAATGGAACCTTGCAGCAAGAGGTTCTCAGCGCGATCGTGACTTTAACCTAAATGTAAAATTTGGTTCTCCTTCTCCCGTAGGAAGCTTAAAAAACTCTGAAGCATCCTCTGGACTTGATGACCTTCGCGGTAATGTTTGGGAATGGCTCAGTGACGAATTTAATCCTTTACCAGGATTTGAACCGCATCCCTTATATGAAGATTATTCTGCCCCATTTTTTGATAGCGATCATAAAATTATGCTAGGCGGATCTTGGGCAAGTACAGGTGCTTATGCCTCCCCTTCTTGCCGCAACTGGTTCCGCAAGACTTTTTATCAACATGCTGGTTTTAGGATTGCTCAAAATTTAGAAGATGTAAACATATAATAAATTTTCTCATGATGAATAGTTTAATGGATTTTGATTCTGAACCAGTAGGCACTTTAAAGAGCCTGCAAAAGTCAGCAGTTTTTTCTCTCTTCTCAGATCAAAGCTTAAAGCTTCTAAAACTTAATGAACAACAATATATTGAGGGACAAATTGCTTATCGCAATCACCACAACGAAGAACTAATAATCCTGGAAGAGATCCTGAATATTTTTGAACAAAACAAATCTCAACAACCAACTCACGAAATCCTTAGCATAGGTTGTGGACAGGGATTATTTGAAAAGCTTCTCTTGAAAAGTCTTATTTCAGAAAACAAAATTCATTTTGTTGGTGTTGACCCTAACGAAACAGCCTGTAGCTTAATCCAAAAAGAATGCCAGGTGATTTATACATCTGAGCCTGCAAAGCTCTCTTTTGATATACATCAAAGTAAATTTGAAGATCTAGTCTTGACTCAAAAGTTTGACTTGGTTCTATTAATTCAGTCACTGCTCTACTTTTCAGACATTGAAACTGTCATTTGCAAAGTTTATGAATGTCTAGCAGAAGGCGGAATGGCAATTATTGCCATTCCTGCTAAAAGACAATTGCTGAATGAACCTTACTACCAAGCTAATTATCGGCTATATGGAGAGTTCCCTTGTTACAGTGAAGAGCTGAAAAAATATTTCAATGAACGTAATCTTTCGTTTGTTGAAAAAAGACTTCAGTTTTTAGTCAATATTACTCAATGTTTTGAACCACATTCTGAAGTTGGTAAACATCTCCTTAATTTTATGCTAGGTGTTAACATTGACTGTTTTTCGCCATTACAGCTTAGATTAATTCTCGATTACTTTGGGACTAGTTCGCAAAAGATTGATAGTGGTGAGGTTGTTTTACCACACTCTGTAGATATTTTTCATTTTCAAAAATAATACCCCTATGCAAATAATAATGAGCAAGTTACCTCTCAAGAGGGTGATGTTTATGGTGGATGGATTACGGTTGATATCATTAGTCCATTTAGAGGAGACCCAAGGGCACGGGGATGGTAGATCATGAAGATAGAAACACTTAAAATTGAGAATTTGAACATTCATGAACACCATTTGAGTGTGCGCTATAGTGCCGATGAATTTGAATTTTCCACCAAAGTTTTTTACCAGAGTGTCTCATTTTCTAAACTCAAACAGCACTATTCAGAAGAACTTACCAACAGAATAGCGGCTTATATTGCCTTATTTGAAGGAATGAAATTGTGTTCATTATTTCCCAAATATTATGACATTTCCCCGATCGCCCAATATTTAGCACAACCTGCCTTAGAACTGTTTGTGAAAATCTATCAAGGCGTTTTTGGTCAACATTGGTATGAAAATCAGGTCACTGATTATCAGCAACCGGAAATCATCTATTCACAACCATTAGGAGAATCAACTTCAGGGACAATACTAGGCAATAATTCCACAATTCTCACGGGTTGTGGAGGTGGAAAAGATAGTGTTGTGGCGATGAAAATCCTGGAAGACGCGGGTCTTCCATTTTCCTCTATGCAATATTCCCACAGTGTTTATGGCAAAGCCGAGCTACAACACGATCTGATTACTGAAGTTGTCAAAGAAACGACTCCTATTAAAACTCATAAAATTTCAATTATCGATGACTTCCTAGATTTCCCTTTGTTTCCCTTATATTTCCCCAAAAATTCAGGCATTATTGCTCCCGAAACTCCGGTTTCCATTTTTGAATCCTTGCCTCTTATGCTTCATGAAGGTTATAAATTCTTGAGTTTGGCCCATGAAAGAAGTGCTAACACCGGGAATTTATTCTGGGAGGAATTGGGAAAAGAAGTTAATCATCAATGGGGGAAAGGTTTTGAGGCAGAGCAAGCATTAAATACGTTTATTCAGAATCATCTGTTATCGAATTTTACTTACTTCGGAATTTTACAGCCGGTCTATGATTTCCGGATTTTCAAGAAGCTGAGTCAGTATCCAGAGATTCTGCCTAAAATTCATTCTTGTAATATCAAAAAACCCTGGTGCAAGAAATGTCCTAAATGTGCTTATGTCTGGCTCGGCTTGATGTCTACGTTTGATCCGGGTGCTGTAGATAGGGTTTTTGGGGTTAATTTATTCGACGATCCAGACTTACTCCCCATTTTTAGGCAAATGATAGGATTAGAAGAACATACGCCCTTTGAGTGTATTGGGGAAATTGATGAAAGTCGATTAGCGATGAAACAGTGTTTAAAAAAAGGCTTGTCTGGCAAAGCGTTAGAGGTGTTTAAAAACGAAGTTTTATCAGATCATTCTATTGATTGGCAGAAACTGGAAGAAAAATATGATAAAGTCTATCTTCAAGACCATTCGATTCCGGATCGTATTTTCCAAAAAATTGTGGATAAATTTTAGTGGGGAAGGTTAACGGGGGTGGAGTCCAAAGTCCCTCATACACCTCATTGGTTTTCGAGAAATGCTCTACAATAGGGCGGATGAAATATTTAAGGCTATCCTGGGTTGGATGGGTAATCCCCTTGTCATTGATAAAACTCTGAGCCATAATTTCCTCCTTTTACTTTTTGTCTAGCCCTGTAAGTAATGCCTGTTATTTTATCTGCCTTAGTCCCCGTTACTTTCATTATTTCCATTGGCATGATTGCCGGTCGGACTTTGACGCTAGAACGCTCAACCCTTTCTCAACTTGCGGTCTATATTCTGACTCCGGCTTTAATTTCTAGTAGCCTCTATCAAGCCCGATTATCAACAGATAGTACTCTGGGGCTAATTATCGGATATCTCATTACTTGTGTATTGGTTTATGGGGTTTCCCTGGGCATGAGTAAACTTCTCCGGCTTAAATCTGGGATGGAAACCAGTTTTATCGCCACTTCCCTGTTTGCCAATACTGGAAATATGGGCCTGCCATTTGCTACATTTGCGTTAGGAGAAGCGGGTTTAGATCGGGCGATTGTTTGCCTCATTGTGTCTAGTTTAATCATTTTTTCTACGGGACCAGCGTTGTTGCAAGGAGGAGGATTAGGGGATAGTTTGCGTCTGATCGTGAGATTACCGCTCATTTGGGCTATGATCGCTGGGTTGATTTTGCGCGTTTTCTCTATTGAGCTTCCTTTACGACTTGATGATGGGTTAGACCTTTTAGGAAGTGCTGCTATTCCCATTGCTTTAATTGTTCTCGGTATTCAATTAAGCACTACTACTTTTAAAATAGGACTCTATGAGGGCGTTACAGCAATCATTCGTTTGCTAGTGGCCCCAGCAATTGCGTATAGTGTGGGTCGAGGCTTAGGACTAGAGGTGCTAGATGTGCAAGTGTTAATCTTGCAAAGTGCGATGCCCACTGCTGTAAATACGGTGGTGTTGGTGACTCAATTTGGGGGGGATGCGTCATGGGCTGCCCGCACAGTGGTGGTGTCTACGGTGATGTCTTTAGTGACTCTTCCCTTAGTTTTGTGGGTAACCCTGATGCTTTAGGAGTATGGCATTGAAGACCCAGGAAAAAGTTCTCTTCTTTACAACTTTGGCTGAATTACTCCAGTCTGGGATTAGTCTCAGACAAGGGTTAACTTTAGCAGGACGGGAGAGCGATCGCCATTTCCAATGTTATCTGCAAGGAGCCAGTCGCGCCCTACGCAATGGTCAGGATCTCGCGTCTGCCCTCACCGTTCGTGCGGCAGCCGATCGCAAACGGCAGATCTATTTTGATCCTTGGACTATCTCCGCGATTCGGTTAGCCGAAACCCAAGGAACTTTAGCCGAAACTTGCCTGATTTTAGCCGAAATTACCCAATCCCAAGGGAAATGGAAAACCTATTATCAATCTATTCGTAGTAGTAGCTTACTCGCTCTCTGGAGTCTGTTAACTCTGCTGGCTGGGATTTTGAATTCCAATATAGCGGCCTTACTGCATCCCATGTTTTGGCTTCAGAGTGTGGCGATCGCCTTTGCCCTATGGATACTGGTCTTTTCCTTACCTCAGTATTTGGGCGCTCCCCTATTTCAAATGGGCAGTTATCTGCCCTTGGTACGTCCCTTGATGGAAGCCTATAGCCTCTGGTATTTATCCCAATTGCGCTTACTCTTAAGCTGTGGAATGCCCATCCTGACTGCCCTAGAATGGATTCAACAACAAACCCCAAATCGAACGATCAAAAAACGGGTAACAACGGTAACTCGTCAAATGCGGCGAGGACAAACCTTAAGTGAGAGTTTCAAGGGTAAATTCCCTCCATTGGCGATCGACTTTCTGCGTACGGGGGAAGAAACGGGAGAACTAGACCTTGCTTGGCAACAGATCGGTCAACATTATGGGACAGAATTAGAAAAAGGATTAAAGTTTCTGGCCAGCAGTTTACGCTTAATCAGCATTTTGGCCTTGAGCAATCTGGTTGTGATTGTCTGTATTCGTGGCATGTTTGTCATCTTGAATGCTACCAATCCTTAGATCAATTAAAAACTTAAAAACTGGGAATACCAACCCAGAATAAAATTATGCTTACTCTAGAAATGGCAATCCAAAAAATCCGAGATTTATTCCCGTAATTATGTCCAATCAAGATTCAAGGGTCTCCCGATCGCCGATTAAGGCAGGTTAAGTCACTTCAATGAGCTGATTTTCTTGGCGCAAATAGGCTTCGACAAAGCTCATAATTTCACCGTTCATCACATCCGTAATGGCAGTTGTTTCTACATTGGTACGTAGATCTTTGACCATTTGATAGGGATGGAAAACATAGTTCCGGATCTGATTTCCCCAGGCCGCTTCGACGATATCGCCACGAATATCGGCTATTTCCTGGGCCCGTTGTTCTTGGGCAATCACCAGTAATTTAGATTTTAAGAGAGCGAGGGCTTTTTCTTTGTTTTGAAGTTGCGATCGCTCTTCAGTACAGCGCACCGATAACCGAGTAGGGAGGTGAGTAATGCGAACCGCCGTTTCTACCTTGTTGACATTTTGACCCCCTTTACCACCAGCACGAGAAGTCGTGATTTCCAGGTCTTTTTCCGGGATCTCTAACTGTACCTCTTCATTTAAAATCGGCATGACTTCGATTCCAGCAAAGCTAGTTTGTCGTTTACCATTGGCATTAAAGGGGGAGATTCTCACTAACCGATGGGTTCCTTTTTCCGCTTTCAGGTAACCGTAAGCATACCGGCCATTGATTTCTAGGGTAGCTGATTTAATACCGGCTTCGTCTCCTTCGGAAATCTCAGTCAATTCGACTTTATACCCTTGGGCATTTCCCCAGCGCCTATACATGCGCAGCAGCATGTCTGCCCAGTCCTGAGCATCGGTTCCCCCTGCTCCTGCATTGATAGTTAGAACCGCTCCACTTTTATCATAGGTTCCCGATAGCAATTGTTGCAGTTCCCATTGATCGAGATCCTGGCTTAAATGGGAAACATGAGATTGGGCCTCTTGGAGAAGTGATTCATCGGCTTCTAACTCTAACAACTCCAAGATGGCCCTCATTTCTTCTAATGTGCCTTGCCAGTTTTCAAACTGTTGAAGAGAAGATTTGAGGTCGTTTAGCTCTTGGAGCGTTTGGCCAGCCTGGTTTTGGTCGTCCCAGAAATTGGGTTGAGAGGCGAGTTGTTCCAGGTCTTGGATTTTAGCATTGAGGATGGGTAGCTCAAAGATAGTCCTGGGTTTTACCCAGGCGATCGCACAACAAGTCTACTTCACGTTTGAGCGTTAGCGTATCCATAGGGTTCGATTGAGTCTCGCTTTTTTCCGTATCTATTTATATATCATACTCTGGCCATGGGGAAACCTATCGTTTAAAGGTTCAGTTACACAACCATGGAACAAAATAGGAGAGCGCGATCGCCTAAAATCGAAGAGGAAACCCAACCCATACCCATGTTTAATTTTTAATTGAGATATGGTACAAACACCCTCCAAACCAGAAACTGAAACCCTGTCACTAGAGCTACCCAGAACCCTAAAACTCTCGGTCACTCAAGAACAGTTTGAACTTCTAGCTGCGAGTAATCGAGAATTACAACTAGAAAGAACGGCAACAGGAGAATTAATTGTGAATCCACCTACAGGTTGGGAAAGTGGAAAACGGAACCGCAGTATCATCGGACAACTTGATCGGTGGTACGAAAATCATCAACAGGGAGAAGCATTTGACTGTAATACGGGATTTATTTTACCCAATGGTGCTAATCGTTCTCCAGATGCGTGTTGGGTGAGTCAAGAGCGTTGGGATGCTCTGACAGATGAACAAAGAGGTACATTCCCTCAGATTTGTCCGGACTTTGTGGTTGAATTACGGTCTGCTTCCGATACTCTGAAGTCCCTGCAAGAGAAAATGCAGGAGTATATGGACAATGGAGCCAAGCTGGGTTGGTTAATCGATCCTAAAAATAGAACCGTGGAAGTTTATCGAGTCGGTTTAGAAGTAGAAATTTTGTCTAATCCCACTGAATTATCCGGTGAGGAAGTTTTACCCAGTTTTGTGTTGAATTTGCGTCGAGTTTGGGGTGATATCGGTTAAAATCTAACCAGCCAATCTCTACGATCGCAGAGGTTAACATGGTACAGACACCCACCAAACCCGAAACCCTGTCACTGGAGTTACCCAGAACCCTGAAGCTCTATGTCACCCAAGAACAGTTTGAAGCTCTAGCAGCCAGCAATCGAGACTTACAACTGGAAAGAACCGCACAAGGAGAGTTAATTGTGAATCCACCTACAGGTTGGGAAAGCGGCAAACGGAATAGCAGAATTTCTGGCGAGTTGTATATATGGTGGCGCAATGCGGGTGAACCCGGAGAGGTGTTTGATTCTTCGACTGCTTTCATCTTACCCAATGGTGCAAATCGCGCCCCGGATGCGTCTTGGATAAGTCAAGAGCGTTGGGATGCACTCACGGAGGAACAAAAGGGTACGTTTGCCAACATTTGCCCGGATTTTGTAGTAGAATTGCGTTCTGCTTCGGATACTCTGAAGTCGCTGCAAGAGAAAATGCAGGAGTATATGGACAATGGAGCAAAGTTAGGTTGGTTAATTAACCCTAAAAATCGAACTGTGGAAGTTTATCGAGTGGGTTTAGAAGTAGAAATTTTGTCTAATCCCACTGAGCTATCTGGTGAGGAAATTTTACCCGGTTTTGTGTTGGATTTGCGTCGGGTTTGGGGGGAGAACCCTTAAACTATAACTAGCCAATCTCTACAATCCCAGAGGTCAACATGATACAAACTCCCCCCCAACCCGAAACCCTGTTACTGGAGTTACCCAGAAGCCTAAAGCTCCATGTCACCCAAGAACAGTTTGAAGCTCTCGCTGCCAGCAATCGAGATTTACCACTAGAAAGAACCGCAAAAGGAGAGTTAATCGTGAATCCACCAACAGGTTGGGAAAGTGGCAAACGAAATAGCCGGATCACTGGACAATTGGATCGCTGGGACGAAGACAATGAAAACTTGGGGCAAGCTTTTGATTCTTCCACTGCTTTTATCTTACCCAATGGTGCAAATCGCGCCCCCGATGCCTCTTGGATAAGTCAAGAGCGTTGGGATGCTCTCACAGAGGAACAAAAGGGAACCTTTGCCAAGATTTGCCCGGATTTTGTGGTGGAATTGCGCTCGGTTTCCGATACCCTGAAGTCCCTGCAAGAGAAAATGCAGGAGTATATGGACAATGGAGCCAAGTTGGGTTGGTTAATCGATCCTAAAAATAGAACGGTGGAAGTTTATCGGGTGGGTTTAGAAGTCGAAGTTTTGTCTAATCCCACCGAGTTATCGGGTGAGGAAGTTTTACCCGGTTTTGTGTTGAATTTGCGTCGGGTTTGGGGGGAGAACAGTTAAAACTCCGATGTTCCGCTATCGCCGACATGAAAATTGTTAATTGTTAATTGATATAAGTGCAAACTTTTAAGCTATAGTCAATTCAAATAACAGTGAGACATTTTTGTAGGGGCGAGCGGCCGCTCGCCCCTACAGATACGGGTATTCTAGACAGGTTGTGTGTGTATCGTCGTGTCTCAACCTTAATCCAATTGACTATATGGTAAATCCAGTATAGGGGCGAATCGAGATTTTGCCCTTAATAATCTCAATATCCATCAAACAGCCATGGATACGAGAACCATTCTTGTTCCAGCCATCGGACATAACAACAGTTGGATCAGTTATAGTCAGTCATTGCGAATGGAACGAAGTGGAATGAAGCAATCTCGATCATCTCGCTAATTGTAGCGATTGCTTCCCTCCGGTCGCAATGACAACTGTTTAAACGGATTTGATATGATGCCCGTTTAGCAAGGGTTCCAGGGTTAGACGTTTTGGTTTTGGATACCCTAGAGAGGGCTTGAAACTGAGTCATGGTGATGGAAAAGATATCAGTATTGATGGACTGATGCTGTATTCTATGCCTTCAGGGTTGTCAATGTGCTGAGAGGCTTGCAGGATCTCAATCCCGACGACATTACCATGCTCGTCGAAGTCTAGGATCATACCGGGTGTTTCTTCGTCGCTTTCGGTAATGATTGCTTCTTTGAAGGTGATGCGTAGGACATCAACTTGGCGATCGTATTTGATTTTCATGGGTTCCTCCAATATTTTTGAATTTTACTGGTGCGATAAACTGTAACTACCAGTTGGGGATCGACAGTAATGTTAATAAAAACTCGTAGCAAGTATAGTTTCCCCGTACCAAAGTCCAGTTGAGATTGATAAATTGTAATATCTTCACTTTGTTTTAGGGTTTGTTGGGGACTCCATAATACTGCTTCTATCAAAACCATAGGAATATTCCGTTTTTGGATCTCTTCTAAAGCATGATTGGAAAATTGGAAATTCATTACTTAAATCATGATTATTTAGTGCGAGCCACCGTATACCCTCCCTCAGCTTCCGGGTATAATGTAATGGGATAGCTTATGTTCAGATAATCTTGCAAGGTTTGCGGCTTAATCTAGATCTTCATCATTCCATTCTTCCAGATTGAGAAGTGTGACAATTTGTTGGACATAGACTCGTTTCACCATTTTGCCACTATTTTCTTAGCATAGATTTACTGACATGCAGGTAGTTTTTCCTTTTCTTCGGGATAAGTGGTAAAGTAGTCCTCTAACCACTCGCAGCCGGTTGCGATGAGTTCGTCTAGGGTTTGGTTGGGATAAATTCTAACTCGTCTTCCTCCGACGGCGATCGATTTTCCATCCGGAGCAAATTCCACGAACTTAAACTCCGAGCCTGACTCAGGAATGGTATATTTTGCTAATAATTCTCCCTTTGCACCCCATACACTTAATTCATCAGGATCACCTAAAATAGCAATTCGTTGACTATCAGGACTAAAAGCTAAATTTATCGGAAGTTGTTGCAATTTAATTGTCCGGATAAGATTTCCAGAAAAATCCAACAAGTTTACTGTATAATCTGTTCCTATCACAGCAATTAGTTTACTATCTGGGCTAAAATGAACGTAGACAACTTGTGACGAATTTTCTAAAACAGTAAGTCTACGATCTTCTAAGTTCCTTAAGTAAATTTCTCTTCGAGTTGAATACCACGTAGCCAAGTATTTACTATCAGAGCTAAATTCTGCACTATTTCCAATAATCATACCTTCCTCTGACCAGCTAAAAAGTTCACGTTGTATAGCAGTGAAAGGGAGAGTTAGGACATAATAGAAAGATGAAGTTAGCGATCGTGAGATGATGCCATCAGCTTATAGTATAGACCTAAGACATAAAGCCGTGGGGGCCTATGATAGAGGGGAGCGTAAGAGCCATGTGT
>NZ_JAGHZH010000122.1:0-38833 GCF_017746885.1 Roseofilum sp. SBFL
GCGCGGTAATAGGTAATAGGTAATAGGTAATAGGAAAACCATTTTTCACGCTATAATGCCCATTCTTTCGGCTTTTCATGGGAAGGCACTCTCAAGGAAAATTTCGATTACTGTACCTCATAACATCGAAAAGTGCTGTATTACTGGAAAAGCGAACACCAAATAGATTCCCATTAGCACTAGCGGTATTGAGGTCTTGTCCTGAGAAATTGAAGAATAAGTCTCCCCAACTCACCTGACTTACTGCCAAGTTTTATCACTGAACTGGGAAGAAGTCATTGATAAAACGAATCCTGAAGATCGTACAGGAATCTGGATACCCAACCTTCGTTGTCGGAGAGTCTGGGGTCGAGAAATTCTCACGACTGAAGTGCTAAATTATCTTAAAGATCCTCAACAGCCCTTAATTTTATCATTGAACGGCACGGCAGGCTATGGAAAAACAGAGGCAGCTTGTCAAATTGCCCAGACAGCCCTCGAACAGAATCTTTTCGCTGAGGTTCTTTGGGTAACCGCTAGGCAAAGTGAATTTGTTGATGGAACCCTTAGCCAAACCAATCAGGACGACACTTTAACTTGGAACCAGTTTATTAATCAGATAGCCCATCAACTAAGTTGTACTCAGCAGAAAGTTCAGGAAAAATTAAGAGAGAAAAAAACACTTGTGGTTTTGGATAATGCTGAGACATCAAATATTGAAGAAATCCTACCTCGGTTGGTCAAAATGCTTAATCCTAGTCGAGCTTTGCTAACCAGTCGTATTGAAAAGAAAGTTCCCTATCTAGGATTGAAGCATGTTCCAGGATTAGAACAAAGATGGTCTTATGCCCTTTTGCAAGATGAGGCAAAGAATAATAATATTTCTGCTTTGTTAAATGCTAGCGAACGCAATTTACAAAGAATATATGAATTATCTTGTGGCGCACCGCTAGCCTTGCATTTTATCGTCGGACGTGTTTGGTATGATGAAGATTTAGAACCGGTTTTGTCTTCCTTAGAAGAAGCGAGTGGAGAAGTGGAAAACTTCTATAAGTTTTCTCTAGAAACTGCATGGAAACATTTGAATGATTCAGCTAAAAATGTATTGCGTTATATGGGTCAACAAGCGGATGCTGGTATAACTTTAGATGAATTATTAGGAACTCAAAAAATCGAGCGGTCAGATTGGTGTGTAGCGAAACGGGAGTTAAAGCAGTGGTATTTGATTCAAAATGTCACAGATGTTGAAGGGAATTATCGCTATGACTTGCATCCTTGGGTTAGGAGAAGCTTGAGAAGTGGCTTAGTGGATAACTGGCAACCCGATTTACAAGAGTTAGAAAATATTGCTCAGTGGAAACTGGGTATCAATTGGTAAGGTTAATCTTTTATTTAAGGAGTAAAGAGACATGTCTTCCATAGACATACATATTTTAGAAGAAAGAAAGAACTTGTTTAATTTGCTCCGAAGTTTAGAGGAAAAGTGTTTACTAGAAAATGAAGATAGGGAACGAGCATTTTCTGTTTTCATGAAAGTTTGGGATGCGCTGACAGATCCTTTGTTCGAGTATGGCTATTGGCATGATTTTAATGATTTTAGTAATGTGGTCATCAGAGTCGCACAAAAGCTGAACAAGGTGCCAGAAGAAGCACAGGCACTGAATGAAATTGGATGGGTTAACATGGAGTGGGGAAACTTTGAGGTTGCGGAAAATAATTTTCTCCAAGCATTGCAAAGGTACGAATCCTTGAAAGATACTCAGAAGCAGTGTAGAACTTTACGTTATTTGGGCGTTTTGTATTCTCAGAAGCAACAAATAGAAATGGCATTGAATTACTATGGAAATGCTTTGAGTATAGCGATTGAAGAACGAACAAAAATATATCGGGAAGATCGAGATCTTTGGAATCTTTGGACTTGTTCAGAAGCAGAGTTACATAATCTCTTGGGGATATATTATCTCAATGAAAATGAGTTAGCTAGTAGCTGCCGAGAACTGAGCTTGTCAATAGATCTTTTAGGTTCTATTGACGATCCATCTTACGAATATTACTTAACCGATCCTCTGATTAATTCGGGGCAATGGTATTTTGTGCAACAAGATCATGAGAATGCCAAAAAGTATTATCAAGAGTCGATCGATCTTAGTAGAAAGATTAACCGAACTGATACGATCGCAAGAGGTTTACTGGCTTTGGCCAAAGTAGCTGAAGCTGAAGGTGATAAGATTGAGGCAATTGAATTGGCAACACAGGCAGAACGGGCGGCTGGTATTGAAATTCCTTTAACTAGAGAAGAGGCAGCCTGTTTTAAGGAGAAAATTTTGGCACAAAAGATAGAATAGTCTGCGATCGCGCAGAGAATATGTGCTGGTAATGGGTAAAGATAGGATATGAATCAAGAAGAATTTGAACAAGTCTACAGTAAATTAACCCATCGCCGTCAACAAGTCCTCAACGGTATTCTTTCCGGTGAGGCAGACGCGAAGATCGCAGAGGCTCTCGGCATTGGCGAACCTGCTATCCGCAAGCATGTGGAGCGCATTGTCGATCAATTCGGTTTAGCCAATTCTGAGTCACAGAACGGACAGCGCCGCTCCAAGCGCTCCGATCTTGTTTCCCTGGTGGATCGATATAAGCCCGAACTACTGAAAACCCCATTACCCCGTCAAAATGAAGGGGATGACAGTATCCTAGATCGACTGCAAGAGATCCAGCCTATTGAGGCTATTCACAAGAATCTAGAACTGAAACTGCGACTCTGGCAAGACAGTAGTGATAGGAGCCAAAAGAAGCAAATCGGCGATCGCCTCAAAAATACCGGATACGAGACCTATATGCAAGGTGACTTCCCAGGAACCGTATTCTACCTGCAATGGGCGCTCAAATTCGAGATCGACTCTCCCGCAGTCCACTACAACCTGGCTTCAGCCTATGAAAAACTCAGCGACTTTCCCAACGCCTACCATCACTATAATCAAGCAGCTCAAGCCGAAACTCATGCTGCCCATGCTGCCATCAGCAACCTCTCCCGCCTAGACATTTTGAGCCATAATCCAGATACTGCCATTCAACGCATTACTCCCATCCTCGACCAAGTGAAAAATCAAGCCGTTCTATCTACGCTCTATAAAAACCTAGGATGGGCTTACTTCCTGAAAAAAGACCTGTCCCAAGCCGAAACCTGGCTACGAAAATCTGTAGAATTAAATAGCGATCGCGCCGCTCCCCACTGTCTCCTGGCTCAAGTCCTCGAAGCCCAAGACAAACCTACAGAAGCCAGCCAGTCTTGGCAAAAATGTCTAGACTGTGACTCCCATCAAACCCGTTCTATCCATTCTCCCTGGCGATCGCCAGAACTTGACCTTTGGCAGCTAGAAGCTCGGCAACATCTAGACACCAACCTAGATACTCATTCCTTAATCCAAGGATTACACACAGACTCTGAACCCATATCTCTACCCCACTAAGCAATGAATAATGAACAATGAGTCAGGGAGATTGTGGCAGATGAACATTCAGACACCAGATTGGGTAAAACACGCCGTTTTCTACCAAATTTTTCCCGATCGCCTCGCCAAAGGCAACCCACCTCCAGGCACAACTTATCCCCATCTTCCCCTCGAACCCTGGGACTCTCCCCCAACCGGGCAAGGCTATAAGGGGGGAAACCTTTGGGGGGTGATTGAAACCCTGGATTATTTACAAGATTTGGGCATTACCGCCATTTACTTTACCCCCATCTTTCAATCCGCTTGTAATCACCGCTACCATACCCATGACTATTATCAAGTCGATCCCATGTTGGGCGGAAATCCAGCCTTTTTTGCCCTTCTCGAAGCTGCCCATCAGCGGCAGATTAAAATTGTCTTAGATGGAGTCTTTAATCATGCCAGTCGTGGCTTTTTCTACTTCAATGACATCCTAGAAAATGGCCCCCATTCCCCTTGGGTAGACTGGTTTAAAATCCAAGATTGGCCCCTATCAGCCTATGATGGCAGTAAACCCGCCAACTATATCGGTTGGGCAAATAATCGTGCCTTACCCGAATTTAATCACCAGAATCCAGACATGCGAGAATATATTATGCAAATTGCCGAATATTGGATTCGCTTAGGAGTCGATGGTTGGCGATTAGATGTACCCTTTTGTATTAACGTGGAAGGCTTTTGGCAAGAATTTAGGCAACGAGTCAAAGCCATTAACCCAGAAGCCTATATTGTCGGCGAAATTTGGACAAATGCCCTGCAATGGCTTGATGGAACCCAGTTTGATGGAGTCATGAACTATTTATTTACTGCTCCAACGATCGCCTTTACTGCTGGCGATCGCGTCAATCTCGATCTGGTCCGTAATTCTGCCTATGAACCCTATCCTGCCCTTGATGCTGCCGGTTATGCCAGTAAAATCGAATCCTTACTGCATCTCTATGACTGGGAAATTCAACTGGCGCAACTCAATCTCCTCGATTCCCATGATACCGCCCGCTTAGTCACCATCGCTCAAGGCGATCGCCCCAGCGTCGAATTAGCCACTCTCCTACTCATGACCTTCCCTGGAGCGCCTAGCATCTATTATGGCGACGAAATCGGATTAGAAGGAGCGATCGATCCGGACTGTCGGCGCAGTTTTCCCTCTCCAGAAAAGCGCAGTCTCTCCAGCGATGCAGAGCATCAGCCAAACATCCTCAGCTACCATCGCCAACTCATTGCCCTCAGACACCAGTATCGCGCCCTACGAGTCGGAACCTATCACATTATTTTTGCTCAAGGACTCGTTTATATCTTCGCCCGTCAAGAAACCGATCAAACCCTGATGATCGCCCTCAATGCAGGAGAAGAAGCTATTACCGTGCGCTGTTTTCCCAGGAACTTAAATCACATCCCCAAAACCCTAGTTTATGGGCAAGCAGAAATCGAATGGTCAGACAATGGAGATCTCCAGCTCCAACTTCCCCCTCGCCAAGGTTGTATTCTTGCACCCATGGATTGACACGGGGAACGGGGACACGGAGCATAGAGAAGATGGGCAGGATGCTCGCACGCCTCTATTGCCTATTGCCTATTGCCTATTGCCTATTGTCCTCTTAACCTTCCTTGAAGAGAGATTAATCTTAAGCTGTTACCCTAGGTGAGAATAGACGTTCTTAGCCAGCAATATTCTATGAACTCAAGTCTCTCTCGAACCAAAGTCGTTGCTACCATCGGCCCTGCCAGCAATAAGCTAGAAGTGCTGCGAGAATTAGTCCAAGCAGGAATGAGAGTTGCTCGTCTTAATTTCTCCCATGGAAGTTATGACGATCATGCTAAAGTCGTCTCGCGACTGCGACAAGTTTCCGAAGAATTAGATATTCCAGTGACCTTATTGCAAGATTTGCAGGGGCCCAAAATTCGGGTGGGACGATTTCCCGAAGGTGAACTAGACCTAATTCCAGGAGCATCGGTTACCTTGGTTCCCGAAGCTGAATATAACGGCCAAGAACAAACCATCCCCATTGATTATCCCTTTTTAGCCGAAGAAGCTCAATCGGGGGCACAGGTTTTGCTCGATGATGGTTTATTAGAACTCAAGATTATGTCCATCCAGGGCAACCAAGTAGAATGTAAGGTAATCGAAGGAGGTATCCTGAAAAATCGCAAAGGGGTGAATTTGCCCTCTTTAAGTCTGCGTTTGCCTTCCATGACAGAGAAAGATAAACAGGATTTAATCTTTGGGTTAGACCAAGGAATTGATTGGGTTTCCCTGAGTTTTGTTCGTAGTGCTGAGGATATTATCACGCTCAGAGAATTTCTGCATGAACATAAAGCTGACCATGTTCAGGTGATGGCTAAAATTGAAAAACCCCAAGCTGTTGAAAATTTAGAAGCCATTATGCAGCAATGTGATGGTTTGATGGTGGCACGGGGAGATTTAGGCGTAGAAATGAGTCCAGAGCGCGTTCCCAAGTTGCAAAAGCGGATTATCCAATTGTGTAATCAACAGGGAGTTCCGGTGATTACCGCCACCCAAATGTTAGATAGCATGATTCGCAATCCTCGGCCGACTCGTGCGGAAGCTTCGGATGTAGCCAATGCAATTATGGATGGTACGGATGCAGTGATGCTCTCAGGAGAATCTGCGGTGGGTGCATATCCAGTGAAAGCCGTGGAAATGTTGGTCAGAATTGCTCGGGATACCGAAAAGGAAGCTGAATTTGTTAATTATCCACCAGCAGAAATTGATGAAACCCATGCCTTAAGTGAAGCTCTGAATACAATTGATAAGATCCTGGATCTGCGCTGTATTGCCTGTTTTACGACGAGTGGTTATACAGCAACTCTGGCGGCAGCGGAACGTCCTAAAGCGCCTGTAGTCGCATTTACTCCCCGCGATCGCGTTTATCATCGCTTAAACTTAGTCTGGGGAGTAAAACCCATGTTGTTGGAAAATCCAGAAGACTCTTTGGAGCAATTAATTCTGCAAATTAATGAGCAACTATTAGCTAAAAATTTAGCCGCTCCAGGGGATAAAATCTTGGTCTTAGGTGGCTCTCCCGTACAGAAAATTCGTGGGACTAATTTTATCAAGATTCACCGGATTCAGGGATAGTTGGCTGGCTGGTAATGGGTAATTGGTCACCTCCTCTCCCCTAGCAATACCTTCGCCATTTTCCCGTAGGTTGGCCTTCACTAGGTTTAACAAGGGGCTGGGGGCCCCTTGCCTCCTGACGATTGGCGAAGGTATTCCCCTAGTGAAGAGGGGTTTGGGGAGAAGAAGACTTAACCCTTACAACGAAACCGGAATAAACCGATTGTTTAACTGACCCGGAGTCGTGCGTTCCACAACACCCAGATATAACCCATTAAACAGAATTGCCGTATCCGATCCCGTCTGCAACAATTGGATATTCCCTTGATTCAGCCCATCGGTTAATCCAATCAGGTCAAATCCATTACCGAAGTCCCGAACCCGGTCAGCTTGGAAGACTGTAGTCACCGCACCACTGGCCGGTAAAACAAATACATCATTACTAGCGCCACCACTGAGTAAGTCTCTACCGGCTCCTCCTTCCAGGTAATCATTTCCGAAATCTCCATTCAGGTTATCATTACCGGTACTGCCACGCAGGGTGTCATTATCTTGACCACCAAAGAGGAAATCATTCCCGGCTGAACCCAAGAGGGAATCATTACCCTGGTTACCGTTAATGAAATCATTGCCAGGACTACCAATCACAATATCATTGCCTTGTAGGGCAGAAATACTGCGGATATTTAACACGCCCATGTCAATATTGTCATTACCGGGAGTTGCCCTTCCTGTTCCCGGTGAGGGAGAAGGTGCAGGACTCGGAGCCGGTGGTGGAGTTGGAGCAGGAGAGGGTGAGGGGAATCCTGGGAAAGTTGGGAAACTGGGGAAGGCGGGGAAACTGGGGAAACCCGGAGAGGGAGAAGGTGCAGGAGTTGGAGAAGGAGTCAAACCAGGGCGATTGGTATCGTTATCCAGAACGGTCAGTGTTACTGGGTTAATGGTTAAATTACCGTAATCTGTATCGGTAGAGGTAACTGAGAAGTTAATCCTGCTGCTGTGGTTTCCTTCCACAATGCGGTCATCAAAGCCAGTAATGCTAACCGTTTGCGCCTGATTAAAGTTATTTGGCGTAAACGTCAGCACTTGAGGGGTTACCAAGCTTTGTACATCCGGTTGAACCCTAATCACCACATTGGCACTCGGCCGACTTTGTAAAGAAGCGGTATATTGAATCGATGCCCCATCTTCACTGATTGTAGTTGAGCCACTGCTGGGATTAAAGTTCAAGCCAACTCGATCAATATCGTTATTAATCACCGCCACATTTTGTACGGGTACATTATTAAACCGTTGATCTGTACTAACCGTAGGCGTACTTAGAATCGTATAGGCTTGATTACCATCGACTATACCATCGGGAACCCCTCGAACTGTTATCCTTTGACGAACATTAAAGTTTTGGGCATTAAATACCAGGGAAGCATTTTCAGCAAAGGTTTGCCCATCCGCAGAAATCAAGCCTTCTCCTGTATCAGAGGTTCTAAAGTCAATCTGTACATTGGCCCGAGGCGCTTCACTAGTAGAGAGCACTACATCAAAAGTAGCCGTTGTTGCCTCTTCAGATGTCCTCAGACCCGTAACAGGGGTCACATTCACACCAAAGGTATCAATATCTAGGTTAAGGACATTAAATTCATTGGTTGTGGGTTGCCGTCCGCTATAGTTGGGGTCACTACTTTGGGCTGGGGAAACCGTCACCACGTAAGATTGGTTTCCGTCGATGATTGCATCGGGAACCCCAAGAATTTGTACGGTTTGCAGTTGAGTGGCATTTTGTGGCGTAAATGTCAGACTGGCAGGAACTGCCCTCCCTTCTGTGGTATCACTAATTGTAATCGGGACAACCACATTGCTGGTAGGAATACTGCCTAATCGGGCAGAGAGATTAAACCCTGTACCATTTTCACTAGTCGTTAGTTCTCCACTGGGAACCGTTACAAAGATATCGGGTTGATCGTTATCTAAGATATTGGCAGTGAGGGTACTGCGCTGATTTCCCTGTTGGGTGAGGGGGGTATCGTTCACCAGGATGGCATTAGTGTTGTTAAACTGTCCATCTTGGCTAGTCACCGAGAGTTGTAATTGTCCTGTGTGGTTCCCTTCTTGGACTCGGTCATCAACTGCCCCCACGGTCACGGTTTGAGGATTACTCCAGAGATTTCGGGGATCAGTAGGACTAAAGGTTAGAGTAAAGGGGGTATTTCCTAAAGCGTTGCCATTTGCACCAACGGTGAGTTGGGAATCTGGCGAGGAAACCACTTGCACTGTCGTATTCGGAGCCGGTTGTTGAGCCAATCGGATAGTGTAGGTATTAGTATTTCCATTTTCAGACACGAGTAAACCCCTTGTCCTATTCGGTTGCTGGTTTTCCTCAACCAATACTCGGGTGTCGTTATCCGTGACATTGGCTGTCACTGAGGGAACGAAGATATTGTTATAGTTAGGGTCACCACTAACGGTTTGGAAACTAATGGTACTCTGGTGTGCTCCTTCTACATCCCCATCATTAACAGCAATCACTTGTACCACTTGGGGACGATTCCAGTTTTGTTGCGTGAAGGTGACGGTATTGGGGGCAATGGTGGATTCGTTATCAGGAGTCAGACGAATTGTAACTGGAGCAGTGGGGCGGGTGGATAGTTCTAGGCCGATAAAATCAGTTACGCCACCTTCTACCAGGTTTACACTGCCTCCAAATTCAGTAACAATTACCCCTTCAAAGGAGAATTTCGTAACAAATGCATCGGGTTCATTAGCCACATTGAGAGTGCCAATTCGAGTTCTCGACCCAGGTACCCTATTGGCAAAGAAGTCAATACTCCGTGCTGGACTGGGATCGCCAGTTTGATATCCAGGAGTTAAGACTTCAAATGTCCCAGGAGGCGGCAACTGGGGATTACGGTTATTATTGAGGTTACTCGAAACCGTCTGTCCAGTGGTATAAGCAGCACCTGCTGAATCTACTGCAATTCCATAGCCATAATCATCTCCATCTCCTCCATAAAATGAAGAGTAAATTACCCCAGAGGCATCCCGATTGAGTTTGGTTAAGAAAGCATCTGTTCGACCACCAGCAAAATTTGCCTGTTCTGCATTTCTAATGGGGAAAGGATTCGCACTGTTTTCTCTGGACGTGGTTGTCCCCACAACATAAGCTTGTCCTGCCTCGTCTACACCAATACTCGACGCAGTTAGCGGTAAGAAAGCAACCCCTTCATTACCACTGCCGCCTAAGAATGTAGAGTAGGCTAAGGATGTGCCATCAGGGTTAAACTTAGTGACAAAGGAATCAAACTGCCCTCCTTGATAGTTAGATTGGAACGTGGGTTGGGCAAAGTTGCGAATTTGTCCCGACTGGAGATTCCGGCCCGTAGGGAAGTCAGGGGAGGGAGTAATACCTGTCAGATAGGCGGCACCTGCATCGTCAACCACAATACCACCGGCAACATCTCCACCACCCCCACCAAGGTAGGAGAAATAGACTTGTTGGGTGGCATTGGCGTTAATTTTAGAGACAAATACATCACTAGAGCCAACTAAGTTCGTTTGATAAGCTCCGGAGGTCGCTAAACCAGTTGATTGGGTGGTTCCCGAAATATAGGCATTACCTGTACTGTCAATATCAATGCCAATGCCTTCTTCAAATCCAGGACCCCCCACATAGGTAAAATAAACTAACTGAGTCCCTGTCGCATTCACCTTAGCAATAAAGGCATCACTACCATTAGTGGCATTAGTATTTTGTTGGAACACTCCAGCGGTTCCCAGTCCAGTTGATGTGGTTTGTCCGGTAACATAGGCTGCTCCATTAGGATCTACAACAATGCTAGATCCTCGCTCAAAACCACTACCGCCGAGATAAGACGCATAGTCAATCTGGGTTCCAGTAGGATTGAGTTTGAGAACAAAAGCGTCTTGGGAACCTCCAGCGAAGGGTTGGAAGGGGGTTGTAGTACGCCCTTCTTGTGCTGGAAAGTCTGAAGATTCCGTTTCACCAACAATATAGGCATTCCCTGCCCGATCTACAGCAATATCATTTGCCCGGTCTTTATCTGCTCCTCCAATATAGGTAGAGTACACTAAGCTGCCATCACTATTAATTTTGGAGATAAAGGCTTCTCGAACATCATTACCGGCACTCGGATCAGGTAGAGGGCGAGTGAAAGGGTCTAGTACGTCTTCAGGTGGTTTTCTAGGAAAGTTAACGGAGAAGGTTTCCCCAGTAACGTAAGCCGCTCCAAACTGGTCTACAGTAATAGCATAACCAGCATCTTCCGCAGGTACAGGAGCCGTAACATTCGTAGCATTAGCAACATAGGTTCCATTCTGGAAGGTTACTGTAGCGATTTCTGTGTTGGTAATGGTACTAGGGGGATTGGGAGGAACTCCTGGAATAGTCTGGGTTGTGGTTCGGGTTTCTAACCGGAAATCATTGAAGGGTTGGACATCTAGTGAAACAACTGAACTTCCGCCCAAGTAGTTGGAGTATTCCAGGATGGGGTCAAGGACTAATTCATGGTTGGGGTCATAACTGCCGACTTCAAAGCCAACTTGATTATCGCCGAGAAGTTTGTAGGCAACATCGACATCGATTTGCTGACCGTCAATAATTTGATAGGCGATGGGGGATTTCTCAGTTAGTTCTCCGGTGTCGGTAATCAGAGCAAGGGAGCCATCTTCGCGAATTTCAATATCATTGACGTTCTCGTACTCGATTGCGATTGTGTCAACACTGACACCAGGAGCGACGTAGATATCGCGTTTAACTTGTCCGCTTTCACCAGAATATTTAACGTCAACGCCATCATAGACTCCTTCATACTTTACTCCCTCGAATGTGGCGATGTTGGTGCGCCATTTGGAGGGGTCATTCCCAATGAAGAAGTTGGCAATACCAGGGAGTTGTTCCCATCCCCTAATCTCGGCATTGGGGTTGGAGCCAACAAAGTTAGCCCGAATGACATCATCACCATTGGCGACGACGATTTCTTCTTGAGTAAAGAAAACTTCGCCCACGTCTCCATCCCGGACATGGAAGGATACGGAGTCATCGACCTGTCCATCATTCTGGATGAAGCTCAGGGGCCGTTGTCCAGTGAATTGTGCCCTAGCTTCGGGAGAAACGGGCGCGTTGAGCGCTTGTGAAGCTAGGAGTACGTCGTTTTGTGCTGTTTGTGGAATGTTTGATGGTAGTTGACTATTAATTCCCATGTTGTCCTCACCCCATACCTCTTATACAGAACTAACTATAGCAAAGCTTACCCATGGTTTTGATCTTTCTTGTCAATCCCGTGAGTTTGTTCCGATCATAGCTTGGGGATGGAGAGAATGGGAGGATGAGGAAGTGGTGGGTAGGGGAATGGGGAAATGCGGGAATAGACTATTGCCCCAATTTTCAGTTTCTAACTTTTAATTTTTAATCGATCTAATGGATGGTAGAAGGTAGATAATAAAATATTGATGGTTTAAGAGATAAATGCTTGTTGCGTTTGATTAAGTAAGTTTGAGTTGTTTTTTGGGGCGTTCTTGACTTTTGTTTTTCTTAAGATTTAGACTAAAAAAAGTCTGAATTACTTTTAGTTGGTTGGCTTAGAGGGATCTTGGGTTACAGGACTTTCAGTAAGGGAATCGAAGTAAAATTTTTTTGTTATCGAGATTACAGCACGCTGTACCATACGTTACAGAATATTAGAAATAGCGGATTTTTGAGAGATTTTTGTTAGGCTTTTATGACTTAAAAAACGTTTTTCTTAGTGGGAGTTCAATAAAGTATAAAAATGGTAAATTTTCGACATATTTTTTATTAGAGGCTGAGGTAACATTCTTGGGGATTAACGGTAGAGTAAAGGTCGAATCTTGTAAATCGAAGGAATCAAGCAAGGATTCACAAAGATTTACAAAGAAGTAACGTCACATGAATTTAAGGAGATTAGATTATGGTTCAAACTCCAATTAAACCGATCGCCACTACCCCATCCGAAACCAATAGCAGAGCGCCCCATCTACGTCCTCCCTACTACGGACTCGACGAACTCGGTTTTCGTAATATCCAACAGGTATATCGAAATCTCGCAGTTCCCAAACTATTGGAACATGCCCTAGCCCGAAAAGAAGGGGTTTTGGCTGCCAATGGTGCATTTTGTGTAGAAACAGGCAAGTATACGGGGCGATCGCCCAATGACCGCTTTATCGTCGATGAACCCTTCATTCACGATGAAGTTCACTGGAACAAGGTCAACGTTGGTTTATCTCCCGAAAAATTTGACCTTCTCCACAGACGGGTTCTCGCTTACATTCAAGGCAAAGACCTCTACATCTTCGACGGTTATATTGGCTCAGATCCCAATTACCGGATGAGCGTGAGAATCATCAACGAACTAGCCTACCAAAATATGTTCGTGCATCAGATGTTCATCCGGCCCACCGCTCAAGAACTAGAAAGTCATCACGCCGACTTCACGATTATTGCTGTTCCTGGTTTACAAGGCGATCCAGGTATTGACGGTATTAATAGTGAAGCTTTTATCGTTGTTAGTTTCGCGAAAAAACTGATCCTCGTTGGCGGTTCCTTCTACGCAGGCGAAATCAAAAAATCCGCCTTCTCCTACATGAACTACTGCATGACCAAGCGCGATGTCCTACCCATGCACTGTAGTGCCAACATGGATGACCAAGGCAACACGGCCCTCTTCTTTGGTCTCTCCGGAACCGGAAAAACTACCCTGTCTGCTGACACCAGCCGTCGCCTAATCGGAGATGATGAACATGGATGGTCTTCTGATGGCATCTTCAACTTTGAGGGTGGATGCTATGCCAAAACCATTCGCCTATCGCGAGAAAAAGAACCGGAAATTTGGGACGCTATCCGCTATGGCTCACTCCTAGAAAACGTCATCCTAGACGAAGAAACCCGCACTCCCGACTATGACGATGGCAGCTTAACCCAAAATACCCGTGGTGCTTACCCCATCAACTATATTCCCAACTGTGTAATTCCGGGTATTGGCGGCCATCCTATAGCCGTTATCTTTTTGACTGCGGATGCCTTTGGAGTCCTGCCCCCCATTTCCAAGCTGACGACTGAGCAAGCCATTTATCACTTTATGTCTGGTTATACCAGCAAGCTGGCAGGAACAGAACGGGGTGTAACGGAACCTGAAGCCACCTTCTCCGCTTGTTTCGGTAAGCCATTCCTACCTCTGTCAGCTACGGTTTATGGGGAAATGCTGGCCAAACGTCTTGAAGAACATAAGGACACGACCTCGGTATACCTGATCAATACCGGATGGACTGGCGGCTCCTATGGTGTCGGTCAACGGTTTGATATTCAAGATACCCGCTATATGGTTTGGGCAGCTTTGAGGGGCGATCTGGATAAGGTGAATTTCAATCCCCACCCGATCTTTAAGATTTTGGTTCCGGAAAGCGTTCCCAATGTCGATCCGAAGATTCTGAACCCGAAAAATACCTGGAGCGATCCAGAAGCTTACGATCGCCAAGCAACCCAGTTAGCCGAGAAGTTTATTGAGAACTTCAAACGCTTCAAGACGGCTGAACCCAAAATTATCGCAGCCGGGCCGAACCTTGATTAGAATCTAGGATCTGATGGGATAGGGAGATGGGGAAGATTGCCTCTTGCCTATTCCCTATTCCCCAAATGCTTAAAACATTCTTGCCATAGCCCAGGTTCAGAAGAGGAAGTGCCAAAGTAGATCGCGGAATGTTGTTTTCCTATCGATTTCGATTACAGGAGTCATGTCAATATGACAGTGAAAGTTGGTATTAATGGATTTGGTCGTATTGGGCGGCTAGTATTTCGGGTGGCAGTTGCCCATCCAGAAATTGAAGTGTGTGGCATTAATGACCTGGTTCCTCCAGAAGGTATTGCCTACTTACTCAAATACGATTCCACCCATGGGCCATTTAAGGGAACGGTCGAAGCCAAAGAAGGGGCGATCGTGGTCAATGGGAAAGAGATCCCTTGTTATTCGGTCAGAAACCCGGCTGAACTGCCTTGGGGCGATATCGGTGTGCAGTTCGTGGTTGAGGCTACTGGATTATTTACCGATTATGAAAAAGCTTCTGCCCACCTGCAAGCAGGCGCAAAACGAGTGGTTATTTCTGCACCCACTAAGGAAAAAGACCCCGACAAAGTCCCCACCCTATTAGTAGGTGTAAATCATCAAACTTACGATCCCTCGAAACATACGGTCGTTTCTAACGCCAGTTGTACCACCAACTGTCTAGCTCCCGTTGCTAAAGTCATTAATGATAACTTTGGCTTGGCAGAGGGCCTAATGACTACCGTTCACGCTATGACTGCGACTCAACCCACCGTTGACGGTCCCAGTCGTAAAGATTTACGCGGCGGACGCAGTGCCACCCAAAATATTATCCCCGCTTCTACTGGAGCGGCTAAAGCGGTTACCCTGGTGTTACCCGAACTTAAAGGCAAGCTCACCGGGATGGCATTTCGGGTTCCGACTCCCGATGTTTCAGTCGTAGACTTAACCTTCAAGACCGAAAAAGCCACTAGCTACGCCGAAATCTGCGAAGCGATGAAGAAAGCTGCCGAAGGTGAAATGAAAGGCGTTTTGAAATACACAGACGATCCAGTCGTTTCGACGGACTTCACCTCCGATCCCCATTCAAGTATTTTTGATGCCGGTGCAGGTATCGAATTAAATGCTAATTTCTTTAAGATTGTTTCCTGGTATGACAATGAGTGGGGTTATTCTAACCGGATGGTAGATTTAATCTTATCCATGGCGGCGAAAGAATAATTCACGGTTTTCCTTCTCTTTTCCTATTGATGCTGTATGGTATAGGGTGAGCGCGTCTCACCCTATTTTTTTCTGTCCTAACTCCACAGCATTAGGGCACAAAAAAGTCTCAACGCCAGAAAAGTGGGCAGGATCTTTTTCTGGAAAATTAATGACGATATCGACAGAACCCCCCAGATGGGAAAGAGAAAGTCCCTGAGTCACTACAGCCGGAGGTTATAATGAACTCTTCGCTGTTGATATGGAGAGGAAACCAGGGTTATGAGCCAGAAACGGATAGGACTATTGTTTGGGGGATGTTCGGGGGAGCATGAAGTCTCCATTGTTTCGGCAAAGGCGATCGCCACAGCGCTGCAAACCGGAGAAAATGGCGATCGCTACCAAGTCATTCCTTTCTATATCCGTAAAGATGGTTACTGGTATGCCCAAGAAACCGCTACTCAAGTCCTAGATTCTGGTACGCCCTTATCCACGGATACCCCACCAGGAAGAAGTTTGTGGGAGTTTCCTTCCCAAGTGAGCGAAATTGACGTTTGGTTTCCCATTCTACACGGCCCGAACGGAGAAGATGGTTCAATTCAAGGCTTGCTGCAACTGATGCAAGTGCCCTATGTGGGTTCTGGCATCGTCGGATCGGCGGTGAGTATGGATAAAATTGCTATGAAAATGGTGTTTGCTCAAGCGGGTTTAGCCCAAGTAAAATATAAGGCAGTGACTCGCGCTCAAGTTTGGTCAAATCCTTGTGTGTTTCCGAAACTCTGCGATGAGATAGAAGCGGAAATAGGGTATCCCGGTTTTGTGAAACCGGCAAATTTGGGGTCTTCGGTGGGTATTGCCAAAGTGCGATCGCGCCAAGAACTCGAAAGCGCCTTAGATAACGCTGCCAGTTATGACCGCCGGATTATCATTGAAGCAGGAGTTACCGCTAGAGAAGTCGAATGTGCCGTACTGGGTAACGACTATCCTAAAGCCTCCGTCATTGGCGAAATCACCTTTGAGAGCGACTTCTACGACTACGAAACTAAATATACCGCTGGAAAAGCCGATTTGCTCATTCCCGCTGACTTACCCTCCGAAGTGAGAGATCGCATCCAAAACATGGCTATCCAAGCCTTCCAAGCCGTAGATGCCTCCGGATTATCTAGAGTAGACTTTTTCTATATCGAGTCTACCCAAGAAGTGTTAATCAACGAAATCAACACCCTACCTGGATTTACCTCCACCAGCATGTACCCCCAACTCTGGGCTAATACGGGCACTCCCTTCCCAGAATTGGTGCATCAGTTGATTGAATTTGCTCTAGAGCGGTAAATAGGGAATAGGCAATGAGGAATAGGCAATAGGACGTTATCCCTGTCTCTCCGCGTCTCTATATCCCCATATCTCCGATTCTCCCTATCCCCCCATCTCCCTATCCCCCCATCTCCCTATCCCCCCATCTCCCTATCCCCCCATCCCATCAGATCTATTTGCGCAAAATTGGGTAAGATGAGTTTCGGACACGAAGCGAGTCGGTCTGGTCAACGTATAGTCAGGGAAGCTATTTATGGTTCATCCACGTAAATCCATTCATCGCTCTACTGGAAAGCAACGGTCAAACCGACTCCAGTTTATTCTGAAACCCCTTCAAAACCATACCCTATTGGTGTGGAGCATTTTAGCCGTGCTGGCGATCGGTATCGGTTATGAAGCTTTGAGTATTCTACTCAATCCTGGGGAGATCGAACCCGAAGAGGCGATCGCAGAAGTCACAGAAGAAGCAGAACCGATAGAAGAGATCGAGGAACCAGAGGTTAACTCTACTGTATCCTGGCTCTGGTTAGGAGCGATCGCCTTGGGATCGGGAGGTCTCTTTGTCCTCTGGAAAAGCCTACAAAATCCCAACGCCCATAAACGAGCATCTCTCAACCGTCGCCAACGTCGCGGAACCCCACTCTTATTAGAAAAACCCCAACCCTTGCGAGTCCAAGTTTCTCAGCGCCAGCCCATCACTCCCTCCAGTCCAGACCAATTTACACCTCAAACAGCCCCTCTTGAGCCTCAAAACCCAGCAGAAGTTATCCCCTCCGCAGAACTCACTTCACCTCCAAATCAACCCCAAAAACCCGTTACCTTTGACGTAAATCCTACTGCCAAACCCTTCCAGCATTCCTCTTTACAAGTTCCCAACTTTCCCAAACTCACCCCAGACATTCCACAGGGATCGACTCCAAAAGTAGTTCGCAAGACTCCCCCCCAAGAGTATCCCGATCGAAATATCCGCAAATCCTCTTAAAAAATAGGGGATAGCTATAGCTAATGACTCATTACGGATTACCCATTACCTCGCATACCGCTATAGAAATTCTACAAATGTATTGTTTTGATCCACTAAAATCTTGATGGGAGACTTAATTGCATCCGTGACTTCAAAGGCTAACAAGGTAATCATATCTCCAGGATGAACCAAATGTGCAGCAGCACCATTGATGCAGATCGCACCGGAGTCCGGTTCTCCTTCAATCACATAGGTTTCTAAACGATTCCCATTGGTATTATCGACTACTAAAACCTTTTCTCCAGGCAACAAATCAGCCTTCTCCATCAGAGTGCGATCGATAGTAATACTGCCGATATAGTTAAGATTAGCTTCAGTCACTGTCGCCCGATGGATTTTGGACTTTAACATGATCCGCATAATAGTTAGATTCCGTTACTTTTTCTTAAGGTGAATGACTATACAAGTCCCTGGATCAAATGATAAACTGCCAGTGAACTAAGGTAAAAAACAGTTTACCCATTACCGATTACCAGCGCCTAGCGCTACGATGGACTATGAGCAAGGGCACGCTATTTGATAAAGTCTGGAACAACCACAAGGTTCGTACACTTCCTTCTGGACAAACTCAACTGTTTATTGGACTGCATCTCATCCATGAAGTTACCAGTCCTCAAGCGTTTGCCATGCTGCGGGAGAGAAATTTACAGGTACTATTTCCCGATCGCACCGTTGCCACGGTCGATCATATAGTGCCCACAGACAACCAGGCTCGACCCTTCGCAGATCCGTTGGCAGAAGAGATGATGCAAGCCTTAGAAACGAGTGTCCAAGAGCATGGGATTCGCTTCTATAATGTGGGTTCGGGTAACCAGGGCATTGTGCATGTGATCGCCCCCGAACAAGGGATGACGCAACCGGGAATGACGATCGCCTGTGGAGATAGCCATACCTCAACTCATGGGGCATTTGGGGCGATCTCCTTTGGTATTGGAACCAGCCAAGTGCGAGATGTGCTAGCCTCCCAAACCTTGGCCCTAGAGAAGCTCAAAGTGCGCCGCATCGAGGTCAATGGAAGCCTGCGTCCGGGGGTTTATGCTAAAGATGCGATCCTTCACATTATCCGCAAATTGGGCGTGAAAGGGGGCGTAGGCTATGCCTATGAGTATGCCGGAACGACCCTAGAACAGATGTCGATGGAAGAGCGGATGACGATCTGCAATATGTCGATTGAAGGAGGGGCACGATGTGGGTATGTAAACCCCGATCGGGTGACGTTTGACTATCTGCAAGGACGGGAGTTTGCCCCCCAAGGAGAAAACTGGGATAAAGCGGTGCAATGGTGGCAAAGTATCCGCTCGGATGCCGATGCTGAGTATGATGATGTGGTGGTGTTCAACGCTGAAGAGATTCCCCCTACGGTGACTTGGGGAATTACACCCGGTCAAGGTATTGGTGTGGATGAAGTGGTTCCGACTCCAGAAAGTCTACCCGATAGCGATCGCCTCTTAGCCCAAGAAGCGTATCAATATATGCAACTTGAACCCGGAAAGGCGATCGCCGGAACCCCCATCGATGTCTGCTTTATCGGGAGTTGTACCAATGGTCGCCTCACTGACCTGCGGGAAGCTGCTAAATTTGCCCAAGGCCATCAAGTCGCCACTCAAGTCAAAGCCTTTGTGGTGCCTGGATCGGAAGTCGTCAAGCAACAAGCCGAAGCAGAAGGCTTAGATAAAATCTTTACCGAAGCCGGGTTTGAATGGCGCAATGCCGGATGTTCCATGTGTTTAGCCATGAACCCCGATAAACTGCAAGGGGATCAAATGAGCGCCTCTTCCTCAAACCGCAACTTTAAAGGTCGTCAGGGGTCTTCGTCTGGTCGCACCTTACTGATGAGTCCCGCAATGGTTGTCGCTGCGGCAATCTCCGGCCAAGTCTCCGACGTGCGGAAGTTGCTGTAAATCAATTAACCTCTAAACCATTACCCAGAGGTCGGGAGGATTTAAAATGCCCCCGATCTTTTTAGTGTCTAAACCTTTACCATAAAAATAGAATGAATTCATAGGCGTTTTCGGTATATTCCTTATAATTGAGGTCACAGGTAACATTAGACCGACTTGTTAATCGAAATGCCAGAGCCTACTGATTTACCACAAAATAATGACTTAAAGGGTCAGAAGCCAATCTCGATTTGGTTTCGCCCGATTAATGTTAAATTTGGTGG
This sequence comes from Roseofilum sp. SBFL, assembly GCF_017746885.1. NCBI lineage: Bacteria > Bacillati > Cyanobacteriota > Cyanophyceae > Desertifilales > Desertifilaceae > Roseofilum > Roseofilum sp. SBFL. The sequence continues at coordinate 19,814 of NZ_JAGHZH010000122.1, forward strand.
TTTAGGAAACGCGATCGCCTCTGGAGCCATTTCCTTGGGATTTGGCGATCGCCAAGGAGTCGTCTCAAGCGGTCTAAGTGCTTTACAAGCGATCGGCTTAAAAGTCAAAGAACCAGGCACGATCGCCTGGTTTTTGGTACAGCACTCTCTGTTGCAAGCGATGTCAGATTTACTGCGAGATTATCGCGCTCAATTGGCACAACAACCGGATTTTCAGCAGCTTGGTGAGCAACTCGATACAGTCATGGAGCAGAGCGACTTTTCCCTGAGTCCAGACTTTTTTGAGCATCCCAAACGGTTACCGATAGTGGAAGCTTGTCAAGCACCCTATAAACAATGGTTACAAGACTGTGGACTCTCCGAACACGAAGCCGATGCGATCGCCTATCGCTTACCTCGATACTTCGTTTTTGCCCTCATTGACCAATGGCGCAGGAACCGGCAAGACTATGTTGTATTGGAGGAAGAATTAGATACTCCGTTTACGAATGCCAGCGATCGCGAACAAGCTTGGTTGAGGTATTCCGCTTGGTTGCAGCGTCGAGCCGATGAACCCATGTTTGCCGAAGCCTTTAGTTTACGGCAGATTTATATCCCCTTGCGCGGATACACCGAGCGCAAGACATCTAAGGATCGAACAGCAGAAGGACTACCTGACATCGGACACAGTAGAAAAGAGGATACCGAGCGCGTTGTCGTAGACTTGTTTACCGCTTTAGACCAGTGGGTGCAAACCTCGGATAAAGATGATGCCGTGCGCGTCATTTGTGGGGGGCCCGGATGTGGTAAATCGTCCTTTTGTAAGATGTTCGCGGATCGCCTGATCAAACAACAGAGAATTCCCGTTCTCTTCATTCCCTTACATCAATTCGATCTCGAACGGGACTTAATTGATGGCGTAGAAGATTTTATCCAAGCTGACCTGGATGGCATTTTACCTCCCAACCCCCTCAACCGCGACCATCCGGAAAAACAGATTCTCATCATCTTTGATGGCTTAGATGAACTCCTGATGCAAGGAAAGTCCCTAACTCAGGCCGTACAAGACTTTGTGCGGGAAGTCCTGCGCAAACTAATCCAGTTTAACCGGAATGAAGCCAGGGTACTGATTCTCATGAGCGGTCGTGAAGTTGTCGTGCAAAACAACCACCGTGAGTTTCGCCAGGAAAAGCAAATATTGCATATGTTGCCCTATGTCTTAACCGAGGAAGAACAGAAACAACGTATATATGTAGGTAGAGAAAAGTTATTAAAGACCGATCTGCGCCAACAGTGGTGGCAAAAATATGGTCAGTTAAAGGCAAAAGGCTATACTGCGCTTCCGGATGAACTTGACCGGGATAACCTAGCTGAGATTACTGCTCAACCTTTACTTAACTATCTGATTGCTCTGAGCTATGGCCGAGGAGGACTGGACTTTTCCAGGCAGAGCAATCTGAATGTTATCTATGAAGACCTGCTGAAACAGGTTTATGAGCGAGACTGGGCAGGGTATCAACATCCCAGTTTAGGAACCATTAGCCAAGGAGACTTTATTCGCATTTTAGAAGAGATTGGTATTGCCTGTTGGCATGGGCATGGTCGCACTGCAACCGTCAAAAGTATTGAAGCGCGGTGTGCATCGGGAATACTCAAGCGTGTCTTAGGCATTTTTCAAGGAGGAGCGCAGGAAGGGGTAACCCGCTTACTAACGGCATTTTACTTTCGGCAAAGTGGCACTCATGGAGGTGATGCCACGTTTGAGTTTACCCACAAGAGCTTTGGAGAATATCTGATTGTCCGTCGCATTGTCCTAGAACTGCGGTTGATGTGCCAGCAGTTAAGCCAAAATCAGGATAATTCAGATATTGGTTGGGATGAAAAGGAATGCTTGCGGCGCTGGGCAATCCTTTGCGGGCCTAGTTATTTCACTACCTATTTACTGACGTTTCTGCGCGATGAAATCAAGTTACAGCCACCAGAAGAAGTAGAACGCTGGCAGGACATGCTCTGTGAGTTGATTGGCTATATGTTGGAAAAAGGAATGCCCATGGAGCAGGTGGAGACTGCACCGCGCTATCTAGACCGGTTGCGATTTGCCCTTCATGCTGAAGAAGTGTTGTTAGCTGCTTTGAGTAGCTGTGCATGGATTACGCAGAAGATATCCCATATTCCCGGAATCCATGAACGGATGTTTGGGATGTGGCTGGGGCGCTTATGTGGTCAACGTTCTAGTGATGCAGATGCTCCGGATAAAATCCCCCTGTTATGTCTAAATCATCTAAATCTGCAAGGCTATGCCTTACATTACAGAGATTTTGTAGGAGCGAATCTTCAGTTTTCCGATCTTAGTAATGCTTATCTGATGCACTCACTCTTGATGAAAGCCGACCTCAGTGAAGCTAACCTCAGTGGATCTAAGCTCAATGGAGCCAATCTAAGTGGAGCTTTCCTGAGTGGAGTCAACCTCAGTGAAGCTGACCTTAGTTATGCTGACTTTAGTTATGCCATCTTCAATAATGCCAACCTCAGTGGAGCCGATCTCCATAGAACTGACCTCACTGATGCCAACCTCAGTGGAGCTGACTTCCGTGGAGCTAATCTTACCGATGCCATCTTGTCACCAGATCTGAGGGAGAGTCTGGAGTGAAGAGGTATAACGTAGATTTAAGGTGCAAGTTGAATTCACTAAATCCTAGGAGTTGGTCTATGTTAGGGCAAGAATTGAAAGAACAAGCTTTGAGGCGATTGTTAGTGCCATTATTGAGTCTTTGCAGAATTCGTCTCACAAAGCCTCCCAAATAAAACGTCAACACAATGACCACGCACGATGTCTTGATGCCAAGCCTTCAATGTTCCTTCATCCATATCCTCTTGCATAAACCTGAAACACGATGTAGCTAAGTACTCAATCTCTTGTTCAAAAGCAATCCAATAGCGATTTTCTTGTTCGGCAACAAATCCGGTAGTATTCGATCCAGCAAAGATATCAACCACCAGATCCCCAGGTTCGGTTAACAGACGAATAAAAAACTCTGGAAGTTTTCCTGGAAACCTGGCTGGGTGAGGTTTTAAACCAAGAGCGTTGCATCCTCTAAGATACTGACTGTTTGACTCAGAGTTGGGAATTTGCAGTAAATTAGAAGGGATTGCTCCTCCGTTATTTTTGCCAAAGCTCGTACTGATATCATGACCGGAGGGGCGCTTTTTAGGATCGTAAAACTTTTCCGGGTCTTCTAAGAGCTTTTTCATTCTTGGACTATATTCTGTCAAAACTTTGGTCACATCTGACTTAGGAAATTCCGATTTACTGAACCACCAAACCGTATTCACTGAATCTTTTGCTCTGATTTTTCTTTTGTTAACCCACTCAATCGGACTGGGAAGCTTTGACGGATTAAACCAGTAAAAATCTTCAGCCAAGAAAAATCCTATCTCATCACAAAAATAAATAGGGATTCTGAAATTGTAGAGGCTCCTAACTGGCTTCCCCTTTTCATAAGCACCCCCTAAATCGAGAACAAAACTACCATCGCTTTTCAATTTTTGATAGACTAATCGCGCAAAATCAGCTAACCAATCAATATATTCACTCTGATTTTTATTTCCGTATTCTTTCTTTCTTTGAAGTGCAAAAGGCGGACTCGTCATTACCAAATTAACACTCTCATCAGGTAGCTTCTTCAGAAGTTCTAAAGAATCACCACAGAATGCTGCACCCTTGTTTGTCCGATAGACTCGACAAGAGTCAAGGCTTTCAAGGTCTATAGGAAAATTAGTCTCTTGGCTAATCAATGCTAATCCTCAATTTGCTACTTATAGTCTGTAGACTCATGGTCATCATTATCTCAAATATGTAGATTATGTCAACCTTGTGCCCTATGTGTCTGTGCCAACGAGTGCTAGAGAGTTATTTGCAAAAAGGCTACGTCAGCTCCGACGATTAAAAGGACTGTCCCAGGAAGCGCTTGCTGATTTAGCAGGACTCCATAGAACCTATGTGGGATCTGTTGAGCGTAGCGAGCGTAATGTATCAATTGACAATATGGAACGCCTGGCAAAAGCGTTAGAGGTTGATATATGTGAACTTTTAAGAGAACCAAAGGACGGACTTCCACCCAGACAAGAAAATTCTTGATGAACTTTTTCCCTATATACAACGCTATCAAGAATTGGCATCAAAACATGGCATTAACGATATCTTCCAAGATAATGGAGGTAAGCTGCTTCAAGTTCTTTTGGTAACAGGTTTAGAAGTTTTACCTGGAAGAGAAGGTAATGACGCGAAAGACTCTAATGGAAACGAGTATGAACTCAAGTCAGTCAACATACAGTTAACGAAAAGTTTTTCTACACACCACCATATCAACCCAGGAATTATTAGGAAGTATAGACAAGTTAATTGGATGTTTGCTGTTTATAGCGGTATTAACTTGTTATCCATTTATCAGCTTACGCCAGCCGATTTAGAGTTCTACTATGAAAAGTGGGAACGCAAATGGCATGATTCAGGTGGAAAAGACCTCAATAATCCAAAGATATCCTTAACCTATGTTAAAACTCATGGACGGTTGATTTACGAGGCTTGATTAGCTTTTTTCAACCAAAGGTTCTTGCTGAGTCGTGCAGTGAATTCCCCCGCCTCCGGCGGCAATATTATCGATGTTGAGCTGTACGATATCATGATCGCCAAACAACTCTTCCAACGTTTCCTTTGCATTGCGATCTGCTTGGCGATCGCCAAATTCAGGGATAATCACCGCACCATTGACCACGTAAAAGTTAATATATCCGGCCGCAAAGTCATCCCAATCATATCCCCCTCTAATTTTTGTTGGCGCTTCCAGAACAACAACTTCTAGCTCATTTCCATCCGCATCTGTTTCTGATTCGAGGATCTCTAAATGCCGTTCGGTTACCTCATGGTCGGGAGAGTCTGGGTTGGGGTCGTACCCAGCAATCACGACTCCAGGACGAGCAAAACGAGCGTAAAAATCCGTATGCCCATCCGTAATATCCGCCCCTCGAATACCGGGAAGCCATATAATTTTACGCAGTCCCAATAAGGCTTTTAATTCCATTTCGCAATCCTCTTTGCTCCAGCCTGGATTGCGATTATCGTTAATAATACAACTTTCCGTCACAATGGCATTGCCCTGACCATCGACTTCGATGCCTCCGCCTTCAAACACCAGTTCTGTGTTGATGATGGGGACTCCGGCTTGTTCGGCAACAAATTCTGCAACTTGGGCATCGCGATCGTGGTACTGTTTATTGCCCCAACCATTAAAATTAAAATCAATTCCTGCTTTTTGACCCTCTTCATCGAGGACAAAAACCGGCCCCGTATCTCTCATCCAGAGGTCGTCTAATTCAGTAACGATTAACTCCACATCCAAGCCACATTTAGCCAAAGCAATCTCATAATCTTCTTCTCGAACTAACATTTTCACCGGCTCGTATTGGGCGATCGCATTGGCAATTCTGGCTAGATCGTCCTGCACATACCGAAAATCTTCCCATCCCCAGATATCTGGGCTGGCACTAAACGCCATCCAAGTACATAAATGAGGTTCGCCTTCATCGGGCATGAAAAAAGAAGAATTGGAACTCATAGAAGGGGTAGGAGTAGGGGAAACTGGAGAACTGACGGCCGAACAACCGGTCATATTTTTTCCCACAGCAATAGAACCAGACAGAGTTGCCATGAGTTGGAGAAAGAAGCGTCTTTTAATCATTGTGTATAAAGCGATCGCCGAAGATGGCGATCGCCAATAGACATCTTTACCGACACGAGAACCCAGTTTACAACACTTCAAAGGAATAAACTTCTAACACCGGCCCAATCATCGCTAGGGTCATGACATCCTCACGAATTGTGCCTTCAACCTTAACCTGAAGTCCAGATTGTTTTATCTCATCGGGAGCATCCTTAAGTTCATAGGTCGTTCCATCCGTGACTAAAGCCCAAGTTCCTGGGCCCATGGGTTTATGTTCAATCACCCCATTCACAGTTAAACTCATGCAGTTTTTCCTTCTCCAGTCATGGCTAAACGAGCAAGGGCAAAACACAACAGTGCGTTTACCCCTAGGAACAGTTGAGCCACCCAACCCGATCCGAGCCAAAGCATTGCCGGGTCAGTAATGGCGCTGATGGCGAGGAAACTGGCAAATCCTAAGCTTATCCCGATCGCCAGCCATTTTCCAGAGGGATGTCCCAACAGAGCAATCACCAAGATTAGGGGAATCAAAACACTAGCGAAAATAGGGTTAAGTAAGGGACTCCCACTAATCACATTGCCCCATTCGGCGATCGAACTGCCCATCATCCGGAAAGGCCATTGGGGAACATCAAAGAGATACAATCCTCTGAGGAAAAATACGCCCGTACTTCCAGCAACTAAACCCATGCTTAACGAACCACTCCAAGCAAAGGGGAAATAGTTCCGTAAGAGCCAAGCGAGGAGATAGGAACCGAGTACCATGGCAATTTTCGGCATTAAGGCGATCGCACCACCATCGATCCAGAAGCGAGGATTCAAATAGCCATTATCGCGCAGCCAACGGAAGAAATCTTTGAACGTAATTTGACCTTTTACGGCTAGTTTAACGGCTGCACCTGCATCCAATTGACCTGCACCAAAATGATTGAGGGGATCTTCTTCCACACTGCGAGAGGACTCTTTGAGGATTTTTAGCACATCTTCGGGGTCTTCCACTCCTACCGACTTAATCAAAGCCGCAACTCCAGCCACATGGGGCGCAGCTATGCTAGTGCCTTGATAACCTTCAAAGACCGGTTTTCCCGTTTGGGGATCGATGGTATTTTGCAGAATTTTACCCGCTTCCGAACCTCCAGGAGCCGACAGGTCTACTCCAGCCCCAAAGTTAGAATAGGGAGCTTTGACTCCAGAGGGATCGAGGGCAGAAACCCCGATCGCATGGGGATAGCGAGCCGGATAACTGGCGGCATTTTGATTAGAATTTCCGGCCGCTGCGACGACAACTACACCTTTGTCATAGGCATAATCGATCGCTTCTTTGAGCAAATTACTTTCACCTGCTCCCCCCAAACTGAGGTTAATCACATCCGCCTCATGATCGGCGGCAAACTTAATCGCTTCGGCAATATCAGCTACCGTCCCACCACCACTTGCTCCTAAGACTTTCAGGGGCATTAACTTGGCTTCATAGGCAATTCCAGCCACTCCATATCCATTATTCGTCGATTGGGCAATCGTTCCCGCTACATGGGTTCCATGACCGGCATCATCATTGGCTTCGATGCGATCGTTTACAAAGTCATAGCCCTGAGTAAATTTCGTCTCCTTGAGATCCGGCACTTTCGTAATTCCGGTATCAATCACGGCCACCGTTATCCCATGGCCTTTCGTATCATCCCAAGCGGATTCCATATTAATGCTTCGCAGATTCCACTGTTTAGCATAATCCGGATCGTTGGGGATTTCAGTCGCTTGATAAATATAATTGGGTTCAATACTTTCGGTATAGTCCTTAAGATCGCTCTGGTGCAGTTGCTCTAACAACAGGCGATCGCCCTCCAGCACATAAACATGATCCTGGAGAGAAAATTCACTATTGAGCCGAGGAACCGTACCATAGTCTTGAGTGAGGGTTTGCACCCATTCCGGGATTTGGTTAGCTCGCTCTTCGCGAAAATCAAGGATAATAGATTGATAGTTTCCTTGAGTGGCCAATCCTTCAGCCTTGAATAGGGCAAACCCTAATGTAAAAATAAATAAGCAGAGGAGGAGAAATTTTTTCATGGCTGACACCATCAATAATTGGGTGGTACTTAACAGATCCAGCAGTAGAAGTTAGGTGAGTGCTTTTACAAGCATAACTCATCCCCAAGGGGATTTGGGGCCCATCTTACCGGATCTTTAATGATTCTTTTCCTGTGGGCAAGCGCCCAAAAATCCTTTGAACCGAAACCAATGATGAACGAGAAAGATTATGGAACGAGGTTTACTCTGGTTACCTTTATTGACTGTATTTATTGGATTAACCTGGGCTGGGTGGCGAGAATATCAAAAATTACAAGTTTATGAAGACTGGGCTAAAGGATTTGAACGCTCTAAATATGATATTTATGCAGCCTTGGGGCAAAAAGGAGACCAATTAACTTGGGGTCAACCGACAGCCTCCGGGCTAATCAACTGCCACACTTTAGCTCTGAATGACCTACAAGACCTTCAACTTTGGGTTGATGGTGAAGTCGTGTCTAGGGATGAACCCCCCCAAGGAAAAACTGTTTTTTTAGCCTTACAAGTTAAAGGGAACACCGAACCTGTGAAAATCCCCTTCACAGATGCACAATTGGCCAAGGAATGGGGGAATTATTTAAATCAGGAGTGGTTGCAGTCAAAACAGATTTAAGCGTTCTCTCAATCGAGGGGAAAAGCCCTTTATCCCAATGGCCCAGAAGTTTATAAACTATCTCTGAAGCCCTAAGTCCCTACTGCCTATTGCCGATTAAAGCAATGACCATTATTCAACCGATTTCTAAACAGGAATTAATCGAAAGACGCAAACAACTCCGCCAGAGACAACGGTTGAAGGTGCTGCAAACCCTTTGGCAAACGGTGGCGGTTGGGGCGATCGCCTATGGAGGAGGATGGTTACTGACTCAGCCCAATTGGGCGATCCGCGAGCCGGAACAAGTGGTGATTACGGGTAATGAATTAGTAACCACAGAAGCCTTACGAGAGATTTTACCCATTCAGTATCCCCAATTGGTCTTTCGACTCCAACCGGATAAAATTGCCCAGACCTTGAAAGCAAAAGGACCGGTCGCTCAAGCACGGGTGACTCGGCAGTTGTTTCCCCTCAGATTAACCATTGAAGTCAGTGAACGGTTTCCCGTGGCGATCGCCATCAAGTCTCGACAAAGCCAAACTGTAGGCTTAATTGATGAACAAGGAATCTGGATGCCGATGAAGAACTATACCGAGTTAACGTCCTTTCCTCTGCCTACCCTAAAAATTATCGGCCCGCTCGTCCATTATCAGTCCTACTGGGCCCAAGCTTATGCCGCGCTCAAGGAATCTCCCGTTCAAATTAGCGAGCTGAACTGGGAAGATCCGAAAAATCTCATCCTCACCACGGAATTAGGACAAGTGCATCTGGGAGTCTATACCCCCCAATTCTCTAAGCAATTGCAAGTTCTCGATCAAATGCGACAGCTCCCTCAGCAGCTCGATCCTCGGCAAATGAACTATATCGATCTGAGAAATCCAGACGCTCCCTCAATTCAGATGAAATCTTCATCAACTCCATTTAACCCTAAATTTTAGGTGAAGACTTAACGTTTTTTCTGGAGAATTCTGATAAACTTCTGGTAGCGATTCCCCATTTCCCTGGTCAGTTCATGAATGTGAGCGTCTGAACCAATGATGACAAGCTACGATCGCATGGTATGCTGAATGAGCCAGGACCCTGGCTTGAGGTTCAACGAAAGGGATAAAACCCCCATCAGCAGAATGTTATGGGTGAGGGATAGAGCGCTTGGGTGCAGTTTATGTCTACCTAAGTGGCGATGTGATTCCTTAACTCTCTTGATACTATACATTTATTGATATTTATTGTGTAAAGCAACTGCCCATGACACCTCCCAATCAGATGCTGGGGAATGTCCCCCTCAACTCTAATCGCGATAGTCAATCTAATGCTTCGACGGCAGTCGATTCAGGGAATCCGTTTAAGAATGCTGGAGTCTCGTCTTCTAATTTTAAAGGGCATCAACAGATGGTAAGTGATGAGGATCAACACCAAAATATTATCCCCAGTAGTGTGGCCAAAATAAAAGTGATTGGTGTCGGGGGTGGCGGCGGTAATGCGGTCAACCGCATGGTTATTAATGAAGTGTCAGGGGTTGAGTTTTGGTCAATTAATACGGATGCTCAAGCGTTGGTCAGTTCAGCCGCCCTGAATCGACTGCAAATTGGTCAGAAGTTAACCCGTGGATTGGGTGCAGGGGGAAATCCGGCGATCGGACAAAAGGCCGCGGAAGAATCCCGTGATGAACTGGCGACGGCTCTAGAAGGCTCGGATTTGGTGTTTATTACCTCTGGAATGGGAGGCGGTACGGGTACAGGTGCTTCGGCTGTGGTAGCAGAAGTAGCCAAGGAGGTTGGGGCACTAACTGTGGGTGTGGTGACTCGCCCCTTTATGTTTGAAGGTCGGCGACGGATGAGTCAAGCGGAGCAGGGGATTGAAGCCCTTAAGAGTCGGGTGGATACCTTGATTATTATCCCGAATGATAAGTTGTTGTCGGTGGTTTCGGAACAAATGCCGATGCAGGAAGCGTTTACGGTAGCCGATGATATTCTGCGTCAAGGGGTACAAGGAATTGCAGATATTATTACAGTTCCGGGGCTGGTGAATGTGGATTTTGCGGATGTCAGAGCGGTGATGGCGGATGCAGGATCGGCGCTGATGGGTATTGGTGGCGGCTCTGGGAAGTCGAGAGCGAGAGAGGCGGCAATCTCCGCTATCTCCTCTCCTTTACTCGAGTCTTCCATTGATGGCGCGAAAGGTGTGGTTCTTAATATTACGGGCGGTAGTGACCTGACCTTATTTGAGGTGAATGCGGCGGCTGAAGTGATTTACGAAGCAGTCGATCCCAATGCCAATATTATTTTTGGAGCGGTAATTGATGAGAGATTGCAAGGTGAAATCCGAATTACGGTGATTGCAACTGGCTTTACTGGAGAATCCCAGCCGTCTAACACGGTACAACAGCAGCGCCCCAATCCCAATGTCTATCAATCCTCGTTTACCTCTACTCCTGCCCCTGCTCCTCCTCCTCCTCCGGATTCCTCTCCTGTGAATCCCCAAGCTCAACCGAAAGGATTGGATATTCCTGATTTTCTCCAACGTCGCCGTCCACCGAGAAACTAAAGGGAAAAGTTGATGAACTCTAACATCCCGGTTGTGCTAACGATCGCTGGATCGGATAGTGGGGGAGGCGCAGGCATTCAGGCTGATTTACGAACTTTGGCGTTTCACTGTGTTCATGGTGCGTCAGCTCTCACCTGTGTCACGGCCCAAAATACCTTAGCCGTTAACCGGGTGGATGCTTTGTCTCCAGAAGCAGTGCTGGCTCAACTGGAGGCAGTGGTTGGGGATATGGGGGTTCAGGCAGTGAAGACGGGGATGTTACTGAATGCTGAAATTATGCAGGCGGTTAGCGATCGCCTGCGATCGCTGGATCTGCATCCCCTCGTGGTCGATCCAGTCATGGTTTCCCGCAGTGGTGACCGGCTGATCGATCGTCAAGCTGTGGAAACTTTGCAACAGGAACTGATCCCCCAAGCGACTGTGGTCACTCCAAACCGCTATGAAGCCCAGTTGCTAACCGGTGTAGAAATCAGCTCTATAGAGAACATGAAGGAAGCAGCCGAAACCCTGAAGTGGCAGTCTGGAGTGCAGGCAGTTTTGATTAAAGGAGGTGGAATGACTGGAGAATTACGGGGGGTAGATGTGCTACTTGACGATCGGGAAATCACAGTGCTGGAAACCGAATGTATCGATACCTCTAATACCCATGGAACGGGATGTACCCTTTCGGCGGCGATCGCGGCTAATCTAGCCACAGGCCACTCGATCTCAGATGCTGTCCGTCAAGCGAAAAACTACGTTACCGAAGCCCTGAAATGGAGTTTAGATATCGGTCAGGGAACTGGCCCGGTGGGGCATTTCTTTCCTCTTTGCCTGAATTAATACAGCACCAAGCACTCTGGGTGGGGGAATGGGAAGAGTAAACAAAAAACTCAATCTAGCGAGTGAGCTATTTTGGCTACCTTTAAAAACTTCTATTTTCTTGGATTGGGTCGATTATGGATTTACCATCAGGAGGAAGTTTGCTATTAATAGGGCTGAAGAATCTCAGTTGTTCTGATTCTATCGAAACACTCTTCTAGGGTTAAATTGCTGTGAGTTTCCCACCAGTTTCCTGTATGTCTCATATAAGCAATGTTAAACCGATCCGGTGCGACATATTCTAGGCGAGTAAATCGTTTTTTAAACGAGGGTTTAGGGCTATCTGGGTCGAGAGAATCGTAAACTGCATAAAAATGAAAAAAGTTTCGATACCATTTGCCAAAAATATCCACAAGGCGGAAAAAAGGATTGTTAGACTCAGAGGTGATGCATTTGGGTTTAAGTTCAGATTCAATGAACTGACTACATTTCTCTAAAATAAGTTTTTTTTCGGCTTCTGGTACTTTTGGCTTAGGTAGCTTGGCAGGACTGTAAACCCATATTTTTTTTCTCTTTTTAGCCATAATCTTAACGTTTACCTCCGGTTGAGCAACAATTAAAGCGCTACACACTGTTTGTTATATAAGTGTGGAATACTCAATACCTTGTACAAAACATAGACTTTTGCCTATCTACTATCGCTAATCAAAAAACGCCTTTGGAGTAATGCCAAAGGCGTAACCATTTAATTCAATTTTTCCTTCCCAACACAGCAAATTGCTAGGTGAGTATGCCCTCTGCCTTACATCGGATGAAAAAGTAAGTCGGGGTAAAAACGGTTAAATTCGATTAAAATTCCAGCCGTGACTGTTAGCAATAACATAATCAAAACTGGAGCTGTGGACAGATACTTAAGTAAACCTTCCATGTGAAGACTCCAAAACAAAACACAGACTTAGAACTCGATTCTTAACGGGGTGAAACCGTAATTTCGTTATCATTAGCGAACATTTCTCCGCTCATCATGTCTTTGGCTGCAACCAGAGGCCAAGCAAAGCCAGAGATCATGAATTTAATCGCTAGAGGAACATCGATAACCACTTCTTTCTCTTCAGCATTTTTCTCGCCACGGATAGCAATTAGGTAAGCACGACCTACCCAACCAATCCAACCGGCAATATAAAGAAAGAGTAAGCTGGGGATAATGAAGTCTCCAGCATGGTCGAGACGACCATCAACGACTAGGTGGGGGAGGCCATCTTCACCACAGAGGGCTTCAGAATAGCGTTCAAATCGTTTGGCCCCAGATTGGGGATCATCGGTGGTGGCTCTAGCTGCTTTAGCCCGTTGCAGAAAAGCGGGAGATTCACTACAGGGAACCAAGTTTGCTAAATCCGCAGAAGCGGGGGGAACAAAGCCCAGCCACAAACAACACATTAAAACCAGAACAAGCAATCGTCGCATGGAAGTGTTTCCTTTTGTTACGAAGTGCAAAAATTATGTTACAAAGAAACCAAAGGCTCTATGAAAGCCAATCATACTGGACTTAAGAGACTCAGTAAAGATTAAGCTTCAAAAAGTCTCTAAAATTGGCTATTCTGAACCCTAAATTGCTATAGACGGTTCAAAATAGCTTTTTCCCTGAGAACAAGGTAGCAGGCAATGGCAACGATTCTAGCTATTGAAACAAGTTGTGACGAAACTTCTGTAGCAATTGTAAAAAATTGTAACGTTCTGAGTAATTTTGTCGCTTCACAGATGGCCGAGCATGGCCAGTATGGGGGAGTTGTGCCAGAAGTGGCCTCTCGCAGTCATCTAGAAATGGTGAATGAGGCGATCGCCGCAGCCCGAGAAGAGGCTGAACTGTCTTGGTCAGAAATTGATGCGATCGCCGCCACTTGTGCCCCGGGTTTAGTCGGAGCCTTATTAGTAGGCATTACGGCAGCTAAAACCCTAGCCCTGCTGCACAACAAACCCTTTATTGGCGTTCACCACCTCGAAGGCCATATCTACGCCTCCTATCTCACCAACCCTGACTTAAAACCCCCATTCCTCTGTCTACTGGTCTCTGGAGGTCACACCAGCGTGATCCAGGTTCACGAATGCGGCCAATATACGACCTTGGGAAGAACCCGCGATGATGCCGCTGGAGAAGCCTTTGATAAAGTCGCCCGTTTGTTGGGACTCGGCTATCCTGGAGGCCCCATTATCGACCAATTGGCTAAAACGGGTAATCCGCAAGCTTTTTCCCTACCAGAAGGCAGAATCTCCTTACCCAAAGGAGGATATCATCCCTATGACTGTAGCTTTAGTGGGTTAAAAACAGCGGTGATGCGCCTGGTGAATCAACTCAAGGCTTCCGATCCTAATTTACCCATTGCTGACCTAGCGGCAAGTTTTCAAGAAACAGTCGCTAAAGCACTCACAAAACGGGCAGTTAAAGCTGCTCTTGACTATAATTTATCGACGATCGCTATTGGTGGAGGAGTGGCGGCAAATCGGGGATTACGCCAACTCCTCAAGAGTGCTGGAGAGGAGCATAATCTAGAGGTGCTATTTCCACCGATGAAATATTGTACTGATAATGCGGCGATGATTGCGTGTGCAGCGGCTGCCCATTGGGAAGTTGGCGATCGCTCTCCCTTAACTTTAGGAGTACAATCGCGGATGGACTTATCTAAACTCCAAATGCTCTATACCGCTACTCGGTAGGGAATGGGGAATAGTCCATCCTCCTCAACCTTAACTCGCTAGGCGATCGCCGACTTCCTCAGTCTGAATCAAGCGATCGATCTGCTCCGTTACCCGATCGGTCGCTTCCAGCATCGAAAAATGCCCACAATTGGCAATTTCCACCACATTGTCAGATCCGGAGCGAAACAATTGATGAAAACTGGCTAAATGTCTCACATAGCGAGGTTCCATCACCTTATCTTCAGCGCCCGCAATAAAATAAACGGGCTGTTGCAGATGAACCACCAACTGAGGTAAACGGTGAACTTGCTCCTCTGTAGTCGAATCTAATAAAGCACCTAATGCAGCTTCATATTGGGCACTGACAAAATCAACTAACCGTTGTTTTCCCCAAACTCTCGATAGGGGTTGGGACACCTGAGAGCGAGTAAAGAGCCAATCGAGCAAAGGCATATCCGCCAACCACCGAGGCCGCCTTTTTACCAACTGGGCCCCAGCAGAGCGGAATCGTTCAAACTCCTCTTTTAAGTAAATACCGCCCCCAGAATTGAGGCAAATCACCCCTTCAATGCGATCTCCCAACTGAGAAGCTGCCCATAGGCACACCGTACCCCCCAGGGAATGGCCCATCAGCCAAGCCTTCTCAATCTCCAATTGATCCAGAAGAATACCCAAATCCTTTGCATAATCGCTGGGAGTATATCCCAAAATCAGCTCACCCTCATGTATGGGTGAACGAGGTCTAGCATCCGATTCACCAAAGCCACGCAAATCATAGGCCAAACATTGATAGTGCGATCGCAGTTGATCAACCAAAGGCCGCCAATAGGCCCGACTCAACAACCAGCCATGAACAAACACCAACGTTGGATTTGCCGGTTTAGGTGCAGTTAATTCATAAGTATGGGAAACGCCAAGGATATCGATTTTTGCCATACTCCTATCCTATCTTGAACCATGTCCTACTCCGATCCAATTGAAAATTTTAATGATGACCCATTAGCTATTCCCTATTCCCTATTAATTGAGATCGCCCAATAACCGCTGCTTCACACTTTCAGCAATCTTCTGACCCAGATATTCCGGAATCAAGCTTTCATTGGGCCCAAGCAAGTAGAGAATTAGGCGAGTGCGTCCCCTCCAAACCAAAAGATTGGCATTAACCACCAATAAATCCTCTTGCCAAATGGCATACATAACCTTATAAAACAATCCTGGCTGATTATCCGCTTCAATTAGTAAGGCAGGTAGATGGAACACCGGATCGACATAAAACTCCGTATCCACCTGTTCTAACCCCGCATCTAGGTTAAACTCGACGGCCAACATTTCCTCCACCTCAAAATGGCCCGCTAAGGCCTCCTGAATGGCTCGACAGACATTTTCCGCCGTTTTCTCCAGTAGTGCCTTTCCTCCTCTAGAGACCACCAACTTGATGAACACTAGCATCGGAGCATGAATTTGACCATAGAGACTGAGGCTATGAATCGTTAATCCATAGGCAGCCAGAACCCCAAAAATGTCACTCAACAGGAAGGACTGATTACGATAAGCAAAATGGAGAGCGCTTTTGGCGCTCTCAGAGCGTACTTCAATCACAGCTTTCTGGGTTTTGTAGAGTTGATAGGCCAGCTTCAGGTTTTGGAGTTGGATGTCAGAACTGACAAACTGTTCATAGAATTGGGGGAACGCCCGGTTAAAGCGTTTGAGCAGTTCTAAGGTAGAGGATTTTAAACCCTGAGCCATAATAGAAGGAAAAGATTATGGGAGATATACTAAGCTAATATTGTTTATTTAACTTTGACTACTTCAATCACACCTGCATGGGTTTTTGGAAAAGCTTGTTTAGCAGCTCGGATACTCCGATAACAACCAGTCCAGCGAAAGCACTGGAAGATTTTGCTACGCTGGATATTAAGAGCGATTCGGGCAAAATCTCCCGTATTGTATTTAGCACGAATCGGAACATCGACCTATATGAACTCGAAGAGCTATGTGATGCGGTGGGCTGGTCTCGCCGTCCTTTGCGGAAAGTCAAAAAAGCGATCGAACACAGCTTTCTGGTCATTTCGATGTGGGACTTACGAGGCAACCATCGTCGCTTGATTGGCTTTGCTAGGGCAACCTCGGATCATGCCTTTAATGCGACTCTCTGGGATGTCGTCGTTCATCCAACCTTCCAAGGTAAAGGTCTAGGCAAAGCCCTGATGAAACATACGATTAAGAAACTCCGCAGTGAAGATATTAGTAACATTACCTTGTTTGCCGATCCTCATGTGGTTGAATTTTACCGCAGCCTGGGTTTTCTCCAAGATCCAGAAGGCATTAAGGGGATGTTTTGGTATCCAAACTAAGAAGGGGAGACCATAGGCACTATAGCAATAGGCAATGCAAGAACACTAGGTTTTCAACTTAGGCTCAATGAATACAGTCTGGAAAATAAATCTTCCAATTGCATTGACTCTAGCCAAACCTCACTTTTATGGGTTATAATGCGATCAGGTTTATCCGGGATGTAGCGCAGCTTGGTAGCGCGCCTGCTTTGGGAGCAGGATGTCGCAGGTTCAAATCCTGTCATCCCGATTTATAGAATAGCCTTTGGTTTCCAGTAATTGAACCCACGACACCCTCATCCCCTTTGGGCGCTCTACCTAAAATCTGCCTAAAATCATCCTATAGGGAGAATTCTCACCCTTCAAGCACAGCAAGGCTTTCAGCCTCTCAGTAGAGCAGCTCACAGTATAGATGTAAACAGTCCCAAATGGGACGAACTAGACAGGGACAGGATTTCAGCCACCAAATATGCAAAAAATAGACCGCTCTGTGGCGGCCGGAGGGGAGGGGATGGATTGAGTTACTGGGCCGCGGTAGCTTGCTCCTGTTGCTGAATTCTTTTTACTTCCTTTCGTACCAAACCAGCTATCCACGTTGCCCTAGGGATGCCTAGTTCCATTGGGCAATACTCATCTAAGAACTCGTAATCAGTCTCCAATATTTGTACCGTCACAGACTTCTTTTTCATTTTTTATCGCAAGACAACGCTTACACAACTCATTTAAGTGTAATTATAACGCACTGGCATCGTCTTACGTCGTAATACGATTATCTATAGTCTATGGAGAGCATAGGAATATCGAATCAATTATTGCATTACATCTTTTTGCATCGTGATAAGATGCATCCATAGGGCATAGCTCCCTGACCAGAACCTAGAAAACTAGATATAGCGCTTTGCGCTAGGGAATAGGTAATAGGGAATAGGGAATAGGGTTGTGGTATATGGCTTTAAGGATTCAATACTGTCCCTCATAGCAGCGCAAAGCGCTGTATCACTGCTATGAGTACCAGCACGAGAATCTCTACCCCTGCTCAGAGGGCTGTAGATACCGTCCATGACGTAGAGGAAGCATTAACTCAAGCCTACGAATTGCTTGAGTATCTCTATCCTTTGGGGTTAGTTCCTGACTCTTACTTATCCCTCATGACTCATCTGAAAAGCAGAAGAGAACTCAAAGATGAGGTGATTGAGCATGACCAGAAAAACCCACTGAAAGGGTTTCCAGCAGAAATCATTAGCGCTCTAAAACAGCCTAATTCTTAGGGAGTAAATATCCTCGCAGGAACCGCTACGAACGGGAGAGGAAAGCCCTATTTTGCTCACTGTACAGTCGTTATTAACCCTCTCGGTAACCAAGAGAGTAATCCCAGTTTTCTGCACCATAGAAGTCATTAGTAACTCCAGAGAATACATCATGAGAAGGTATTGGAAACCTAACCCCCATGGGAGAGGATTGAAGCCAAACCAAAGTAAATGGCTCAATTCAGAGACTAAGCCTATCCGGCTACCAGAGGTTCTTATTCCTGAAATCCTGGAATATGCCCACAAGTTGGACAAGGGGAATTGTGAACGCCAACATGAAGGAAATCTTAAGCAAGCTCTCTCCATCCTGGAGGACTGCTTAGACAGCAAAAAATATCCAGCCAATAAAGGAGGTGCAATCAAGAGAGAAATTAAGAAAGCCTTGAGCCTATTGCAATAGGAAAGGTGACACCACTGTATATACTGTGAGTCACCCCATAAAGCCAGCTTTCAATTGTTCCTACTCCACTAAATCTGGAGTATATTAGTAAATGAAAAAAAAGAACGGGCTAGATTTACACTCTAGTCCGCCACAAAAATAAATTCCAATAATTAGTATGAATAAAACAACAGTCCAAAGACAACCCCTGGTCAAAGGTTTCAATGATTCAGCTCATTCTGGTGGAAAAACCTTATCCCAGAATGAGAACCACTCTCCTATTCTATCAGACAAGGATTGGCTTGAGCAACAGTTAGATGACTCTGGCATCAAGAATCCTCTATTGAGGAAGCAGTTTAAGGTCTGCTCTGAAGGCTTCACTCTGACTGGTGTAGACATTGATGGCAAGCCCAATCCTGACTCTTGGCAGAAGCGCAACCGTTATCCAGAGAAGCATCTCAACAAGGACGGTAAACCCATCAAGTACATCACCCAGAAGAAGAAGCCAGGTGAGGAACATGGACGTTATGATGCCTTCTTGCCAGTCGGAAAAGTCAGGCACTACAAGGCTTTGAGCAAAAAGCATCAACCTTTTTTTGATACA